>JAEZJW010000047.1 GCA_023415595.1 Bacillota bacterium | reverse complement strand
GTACAGGCGCAGGGGCAGGTACCGGTATAGGAACAGGCACTTCTTCCGGGGGTGCCGGCAGGATCTCTTCACAGGTAATTCCGCCAACAAACGGATATAAGTGAAATTCAAAACCACTGGTGGGATTTACTTCAAAGGAACCCAAAGCCACAGTTCCGCTTACATGGCCACCGGTTGGATGTGCATGGAATTTAGCTTGAGGAGCCAGGATGCTTCCCCATATATCTGCGGGCACCTCCATATGAATATCCGTAGCATCCTCAAATACATAAAGTGTCCGGGTAGCCAGCGCCTTTGCTCCCATCAGCCCATATTGCAGATGTGCATGGGGACCGGTCCTGAGAATAACGATATTGACGCTTCCTTCCGGAGTCTCGAAGCGCAGCTCCTTGTTCAGTATCCCATTCGGACGTAAATCTACGACAAATACATTCTGTACCGGATTATTTCCTCTTAAGATCAGCTCATGAAAATGCGGTGTAACGGTTCCATTCGGCTCCATATCCGCGATGCAGTTATGATAATAGCTTATACTATCTTCGGCATCCTCAAAGAACCTTCTGACATCTGCTCCAATTCTGCTCGCCGGAATAAATCGGGGTACATCATAGCTGGATACGGCATAGTGCGTTCCTCTGTCACTGAGCCTCCAGTACTGGCTCCCGCCTGCTGCCTGGTAAAGCATATTCAGCTCCTGTGCCTGACCCGGTGTACCATCCTTTCCAATCATGTAGGTACTTCCGCTCGCAGCACGGAAATTACCTCCTGCTACCACATGGCCAATTACAACCAAGGGGCCTTGCATAGCAACATTTCCTCCGACTAAAAATCTGACAAGATCAGGGCTGTATCCGGTTCCGGTCAGCTTAAGATCATTTCCGTACGCCACGCTTAATCCTCTCGGGCTGACAAAATTACCTCCTACTGCCATAGCTCCCATCGTATCTACAATATTATTAGCATCACCGAATATAATGGCGTTGAAATTTGAAGCTGTCCCAAACGGCTGCCCATTCACATCATACCAATTAATATCGTTATAGGGTATTCCTGCATACGAAACAGTATCATTTCTGGTATTACGAAACATAGTATCCTCCTTGATAATGCAATCTTCCTATGCATCCAATATTCTCAATTCAGTTTATTCATCTGGAGGATAATCGTGCAGGATTTGGAACTCTTCATCCAAAATCTTGTGTCTTTACATGAAAATGCAAAAAGTGATAAAATAACGATACAGGATTACCGATACTATAATTACTAAAGAATTACCGAATAGGAGGTGTCATGCTTGAGAGAACTGGATCAGCTGGTCATACGCGCTAAAACTGACCAATCCGTGTTAGAGGAACTCATCCGCAAGAATGAATTCTATATCTTAAAGAACGCCTCTAAGGTTACCGGCCGATATATTACGAAAAGTGATGATGAATGGTCTATCGCACTGCTTGCATATAACCAGGCCATTCAGAGCTATGAGTTGAGTAAGGGAAGCTTCCTTAGTTTTGCTGAGTTGGTAATCAAACGCCGCCTGATTGATTTTATCAGAAGTCAGGGAAAGTATCTATCTGAGATATCCGTTGATCCGATACTATTTGATACGGAGCCGGAGGAAGATGAGGAGGATCCTTCCCTTAGACTAGCCGTGGCAGAGCAGGTATCCAGGCAGGAAACGGGAGATTTGAAGCTGGAGATAGCAGCAGCCAACATTGTTTTTGACGGTTACGGTTTCTCCTTCCTTGATCTGTCCGGTTGTTCTCCCCAAGCGAAGAAAACCAGAGCCGCCTGTGCGAAGGCTGTGAATTATATGTTACACAGCCCTTTACTTGTCACTGAATTAAGAAGTACAAAACAATTTCCAATAAAAACAGTCGAAAAAAATGCAAAGGTACCCCGAAAAATTCTCGAACGGCACCGAAAATATATAATAGCAGCAATAGAATTACTTTCAGGGGATTACCCGCAGCTGGCTGATTACTTAAAATACATCAGAGAGGAGGATGGACAATGAAAGCAGTAATCGTTGAGATAAAAGGAGAATTTGCTTCCGCCCTGTCTGATGATGGATGTTTCTCCACGATTAAAAACGTTGGCTATGAAACAGGCCAGATCATACTGCTCTCCAGGCCAAAGAGCACTATCGCGAAGAAGCTTACCATGTTAACCGCTTCCGCTGCCGCAGTCCTGATCCTCGGTGTTGGTACCTGGGCATATGCCAGTCCATATTCCTATGTCAGTCTGGATGTGAATCCCTCCATTGAGTATATTGTTAACCGCTTTGACCGGGTTCTCCGCGTGAACGCCGTGAACGATGACGGGGAAGAGATTCTTAAGGAAATCAATCTGAAGGAACTGAAAAACAGATCCATTCAGGATGCATTGACACAAACAGTAGATCAAATTCAGAAAGCCGGCTATTTTAATGGGCAGGAGGCGGGCGGCATTGTGATCGCAACCTCAGCCCAGAATACGGATAAAGCAGAAGATTTGGCGCTCGAGCTGCAAAGTGCAGTTGAGGAAGAAATCGTTGAGAATAGCGAGAATGTAACAGTAGAAACCTTCAGCGTCACGAAGGAACGGGTGGACCAAGCTAAGGAGCTCGGGGTAACTCCGGGAAAACTGAACCTGGTGGAGAAGCTTCAGGAAAGTGCATCCGGCGAGGATAACATCGACCTTGAAGAATGGCTGAATAAACCCGTTAAGGATATTATGAAGGCTACACACAGCTACACGAAGGGTACCCCTTCCTCGGATCATACGGATTCCGGAACAGGTTCCGAAAACGATAATCAAAGCTCAAGCATAACGGATAACTCCGATACGGATCAGGCAAACCCCGGTAAAGGCAAAGATAGACCGGATAAGCATCCCGGCAACGATAATGATAAGGCTGATAAGAACTCCGGTAACGGTAATGTAAAGCCTGATAAGAACTCCGGCAACGCTAATGAAAAGCCTGATAAGCATCCAGGCAACGGTATTGATAAGCCTGATAAGAACTCCGGCAACGCTAATGATAAGCCTGACAAGAACTCCGGCAACGTTAATGACAAGCCTGATAAGA
The DNA here is from genome assembly GCA_023415595.1 of Bacillota bacterium. Classification (GTDB taxonomy): domain Bacteria; phylum Bacillota; class Clostridia; order Lachnospirales; family Lachnospiraceae; genus Mobilitalea. The sequence goes on along the minus strand of JAEZJW010000047.1, from coordinate 9,258 downwards.
ACCCCGGCAACGGTAATGATAAGTCGGATAAGAACTCAGGTAACGATAAGAGCAAAAATGATCCAAACTCCGGCAAAGGCCAGAGTAAGTCAGACAAGGTTACCGATAACGGCAAGGATAACACTGATAAGGGACCTGCCGGTAACCAAAAGAAGAAATAACCAACTCAATCGCTGATTACTAACATTCGAATATAACCATATCCAACAACATGGATATCCCCCGCAAGCTAGGAGCCACCGGTATATTGCATAACGCATATACACGGTGGCTCCCGGCATTTATCCTTTATATCCCTTCATCAGGTATTGCTCAAAATTATCAATATCTTCTTTCTTCCCAACGACAACCATTACATCATTCTCATGCAGCTCCATATTAGCCGTAATGTCCGTTGTTGTTTTACAGTCATGCTCAAGGGCAATGATATTTAACTTAAACCTGCTGCGTAAACCCGATTCCATAACAGTTTTTCCTGCTATTCTTGAGGTTAGCTTAAGCTCAGAGATGGATACGTCATCATTCAGGGTAATATAATCCATCAGCCTGGAGGACATCAGTTTGTTTGCCAGACGGATTGCCATGTCCCGCTCCGGATAGATCACCTCTGCACCCAGCTTCTCCAGGATACTTCCCTGCTCTATACTTAAGGCTTTCGCTATTACTCTCGGCACCCCCATGCTTAAGACATTTAAGGTCGTCAGAATACTGACATCCATCTTCTCACCGATACATACGACTACGGTTCCGCAATTTTGTATTCCTGCTTCCTCCATAGTCTCTTTGTTCAATTCTCCGACAACAAATGCATTCTCGGTATAGGGCCGTATCTGCTTGATTTTATTTTCACTGCTGTCCAGTACTAAAACCTCTCTTCCTGCTTCAGCCAGTGTAGAAGCAAGAGCAAATCCAAACCGCCCCAGGCCTATGATACCGAATTCAATTGCTGGTTTATGATGTAACATACTTAATCCTCCTAACCGATTGTTATACTTTCCTCCGTGTAACTGACACCGGAGGCCGGCTTATTATACCAGATAGATGCCATTGTCAGTGCCCCCAATCTTCCTGTAAACATTGTCAGTATAATGATACCTTTACTTAGTGCATCTAATTCAGGTGTAATTCCTGTACTTAGCCCCACTGTACCAAAAGCAGATACTGTTTCAAATAACAATTGTATAAATGTAAATTCAGGTTCTATTATACTTAAAACCAAAGCATCGATAATTACCAGTAAACCGGACAGAAGGGTAATTACAAAAGCCTTCATTACGATTTCATTTGGAATTTTTCTTTTAAAAGCCATACAATGCTTATTCGTCGAGGTGCTGTAAGCACTTTTAAATAAGGTAAAAGCAGTCGTGGTTTTAATTCCACCGCCCGTGGACCCGGGAGAAGCCCCGATAAACATGAGTATAATAATAATAAACAGTCCGGCGTTCGTGAAGGTTCCAAGCGGAACGGTAGAGAAACCGGCAGTCCTGGCAGAGGTACTATAGAAGAATGCTCCTAACCAGGATATCTCCTCGGTAAGCTTTATCAGAAGAGTCCCTGATATCAGCAGCAGTCCGGTCATAACCAGTACTATTTTAGAATGGAGACTCAGCTTACGGAATCTTCTTTTGCTTATTACCTCAATAATTACAAAGAAGCCCAAGCCCCCAAAAATGATTAATCCACAGGTTGTCAGACTCAACAGTACATTATCCTGATAGGGTAGTAGGTTCTTGAAGCCTCCCAAGATGTCAAAGCCTGCATTATTAAAGGATGCCACAGAATGAAACAGGCTAATTCCGATAGCCTTCACCGGAGGGTAATCCCGGACAAAGACGCTAAAGCTGATTAATGCTCCGAGTGCTTCAAAGCATAAGGTCATGATAAGAACCGCCCTGACTATTTTTACAATCCCCTTCATAGACTCGAGATTCATGGATTCCTTGATCAGGACTCTCTCTCGGAAGGTAACCCTTTTGCCTGCCAGCAGGATAAACCCGACACCGACGGACGATACCCCCAAACCTCCGATTTGAATCAGCAGCGCAACAATGGTCTGTCCGATGACGTTAAAGCTGTCTGCCGTATCTACTACAACCAGTCCTGTGACACAGACTGCACTGGTTGAGGTAAATAATGCATCCAGTATGGATATATGAATACCTTCCTTCGCAGTAAAGGGTAACGACAACAGGATCGTTCCCAATATAATAACTGATGCAAATCCCAGCACAATAATTCTGCCAGGGCTGATCTTCTTATACTTCATAGCTCACCTCTTCCATGTTACGTAAGCTCTTTCTGCTTTCATCCCCCTATATTGTAATATAAATTTAGTCCTCTCCATCCTTACGGCTTCCAATATAGAGTTTTACTTTATCTATTCTCTTATGCTTCACACTCTCCAGCCGAAAAACCAGATGATCAATTTCTATAATTCTGTCATCCCTCTCCTGAGGAATGGAACCGATCTCTTCAATCAGATACCCTGAGATCGTATCATAATTCTCGGAGTAGAGATCCAGATCTAATCGGTTATTCAGCTCATCAATCGTCACCATTCCATCGATCAGATAGGTGTTCTCGTCCAGTTTCTTGATTTTAACGGAGTCCAGATCATATTCATCCTCAATATCACCCATAATCTCTTCAACAAGATCCTCCATGGTTACAATACCGGAGAAGCCCCCATATTCATCAATCAAAACCGCGATCTGCTTTTTGGTTTGCTGTAATTCCCGGAAGAGATCTCTGGCAATTTTACTCTCCGGAACAAGATAAGGTTTTCTAAGGATGGCTCGAAGGTCAATATTCTCAAATCCCTTTGAGATCGCCTGCTTCAGATAATCCTTAATAAACAGGATACCTATAATATTATCGATCTCTTCCTCATATACCGGAATTCTGGTATACTTCGTATTCAGAAGCTCCGGCATGTATTCCTCCTTCGGTGCGGTGATATCGATGGCAAATACATTGATTCGGGGAGTCATAATCTCCTTCGCGGACTTATCATCAAACTCCATGATCGAATTGATCATTTCTCTTTCCTTCTTATTTAATACACCGTGGACCTGTCCTTCCTTCACCAGAGACTTAATCTCCTCCCTGGACAGCATCTCCTCCGTATTCCCCTCCTTCATACCAAAGGGCTTTGTCAGTAAATTGGTTGAGAAGGTAAGAAGCTTGATGAACGGGGATGCAATCCTGGCGACCATCCGGACCGGCTTTACACAGAACAGACTGATTGCTTCCGGTTTCTGCAGAGCAATCCTCTTCGGTACCAGCTCACCGAATACCAGTGTGAAATACGAAAGTATCAATGTTACAAGAATCAAAGATAATTCTTTCCCATATGAAATGTTATATTTTTTTAATAACTCACCAACCGGAGCCGACAATCCGGCTGCTGCCGCAGCACTGGAGAAGAAACCTGCCAGAGTAATCGCGACTTGTATGGTGGATAGGAATTTTGTAGGCTCATCCAGGAATTGAAGCACCAGCTTCGCACTTTTCTTGCCCTCGTCAGCATATTTTCTTATTTTATTTTTATTCACTGATACCATTGCCATCTCGGCGCAGGCAAAAAAAGAGTTAACTAAAGTAAGTATTATTAGAATTATAATCTGAACTAATATATTTCCAGCGTCAGGGTCTGCGTCTTCCATTATCATATTCCTCCAAAAGTACATTCCGATACATAGGTACAGAACATAGTATACCATATTTTATTAAAAATTCCATACAGAATAACAGAAAGGACTGCTTTCCTGAAACAGTCCTTAGTAGATGAAGATTACTACACGATTAAATTGTTAAATATGCTTCCAGCTTCTTAATATTATCTCTTGCCCCAACAACAACGATATAATCATTTTCATTCAGGATCACATCCGGTGTAATCTCAGTACTGGTTTCCCCGTTATGCTCTAGGGCAATGATATTAAGACTGAATTTTTGTCTGATATTGGATTGCAGAACACTCTTGCCCGATATCTTGGAAGTCAGCCTAAGTTCCGTAATCGCTATCCCGCCTCTCAGCTCTATCGTTTCCATGATATTCGTATTAATCAATTTGTTAGCCAGACGTACCGCCATATCGTTCTCCGGATAAATTACCTCTGCGCCGATCTTCTCCAGTATCAAGCCCTGCTCATAGCTGGCTGCTCTGGCTATTACCCTGGGTACTCCCATGCTGATTACATTTAACGTCGTAAGTATTCCTATATCGATACTGTCCCCGATACAGATCACTACGGTTGCACAGTTCTGAATACCGGAATCCATCAAAGTCTCTTTCTCAAAGGAACTAACAACAAAAGCGTTATCGGTCAGATGCCTGATCTGTTTGATACGGCTCTCAACCGTATCTAAGGCAATCAGTTCCTTTCCGGCTGATGCCAGAGTCTTCGTTAAGGCTGTTCCAAAACGGCCCAGGCCGATGATACCAAATTCTATGATTGATTTATGATTTAGCATTTCTTCCTCCTATGCCCTATTAGGGCCTTACCCTCCTGGGCATATAATATGATATATCCAAATAAACTCTGATTTATCCAATCGTAATGGTCTCTTCCGAATAGCTGATGTTTGGCATGGGTCTAAAATACCAAAGCGTGGCAATCGTCAGCGGACCTAAGCGTCCTATAAACATTGTCAGGATCAAGATTACCTTACTTGCAAAATGCAGGTCGGGCGTAATCCCCGTTGATAATCCAACCGTTCCGAAGCCGGATACCACTTCGAATAACACCTGGATAAAGGTAGCTTCCGGTTCCAGGATGGATATGATAAAGGTATTCACGAACACTACCGAAGCAGCAAGCAAGGTTATAATGAAGGCCCTATGTATAATATCCATTGGAATTTTTCTCTTAAAGCAGCTACAGTGCTGGTTTGTGGAAACACTGTAAACGCTCTTCAACATCGTAAAAGCTGTAGTGGTCTTAATACCGCCACCGGTCGATCCCGGAGATGCACCAATAAACATCAGGATAACAAGAATGAATAGCCCTGCGTCCGTAAAGAGTCCAACATTATAGGTAGCAAAACCGGCTGTTCTTGCGGAGGTACTGAAGAAAAACGCTCCGAGCCAGGTAACCTTTTCCGTCAGCTTAATCAACAATGTACCGGAGATCAGCAGAAATGCAGTCATCGTTATAACTATTTTGGTATGAAGGCTGAATTTCCTGAAGTGATGTTTATTGATAATCTCTTTAATTACAACAAAGCCCAGACCGCCAAAAATAATCAACCCACAGGTTGTAAGATTCAGGAGAACATTTCCCTCGTACCCAATCAAACTCCTAAATCCCCCCAATACGTCAAAGCCTGCGTTATTAAAGGAGGAAACTGCGTGGAATATACTGGTCCCAACCGCATTCCAGAACGGCATATGTCTGGAGAAAACCGCAAAGCTTAAAACCGCACCGATCGACTCAAAACAGATCGTGGTGATCAGTACTGCTTTTACCAATTTTACGATACCCTTCATGGTATCCAGATTCAAGGCTTCCTTTACCAGCACCCGGTCCTTGAAGGTAACCTTCTTCCTGGCAAGCAGTATGAAACTGACGCCGACTGAAGCCACACCCAGACCGCCGATCTGGATCAGTATGGCAATAACCGTCCTTCCGAATACATTATAAGCATCAGCTGTATCCACAGTAATCAGACCTGTCACACATACTGCACTGGTTGATGTAAATAAAGCATCAATAAAAGAAACATCTACCCCAATATTATGTGAGATAGGAAGGAACAATAATACAGCACCTAGGAATATCACTAAAGCAAAGCCTAATACCAGAAAACGTCCCGGGCGCATCTTTTTTAATCTGTCCATTAGTAAACACTCATCCTCTAATTCTACATTTTGTTATATCAACAGTTCTGTGATATACATCACAGTAGTCTATTTTAGCACAGGAATCATTAATATGTTATTAAGATTTTAAATTCCAGTATAAATATTGTGTTAATATGGACTGATCACTTTGAAAATGCTCCTTCTTTGGGTTATAATCAGGAGGAAAGCTGGAAATAATCCGATATATTTTATGTAGCTGCCGAACCGGAGGATAACATGGAATTATTCTTAATTGTTGAAGACGATGCTCAAATAAGGAATTTTATTAATTTCTCACTAACATCCCAGAATTATGAGTGCATAGAAGTTTCAAATGCTAAGACTGCACTTAACCTGCTGGAGAGCAGGAATTATTCCGCTGTTATTCTGGATCTGGGCCTTCCCGACATGGATGGAATTGATTTATTAAAGAAGATACGACTGCAATATAATACCCCTGTCATTATTGTATCTGCCAGGGATCAGGATAATGATAAGGTGGAAGCATTGGATGCGGGAGCGGATGATTATCTTACTAAGCCTTTCAGCGTGAAAGAATTATTGGCAAGAATTCGGGTTGTTCTGCGGCATAACAAATCTTATGGGAACTCCGTGCTTTATAAGGTTGCCGATCTGGAGATAGATCTGGATAAACATAAGGTCCTTTTAGAGGGGAAGGAAATTCATTTTACCCCGATGGAGTATGAGGTACTAACTCTTCTCGTTAAAAATGCCGGAAAGGTGCTTACACATAATTATATCCTTAAGGAGGTCTGGGGTACTTATCTGGATTGTGATACTCAGACACTTCGGGTATTTATGGCCAATATACGAAGAAAATTAGAGAAGAACCCAGCTTCCCCGCGCTATATCATTACGGAAGTTGGTGTCGGCTACCGTTTTTCTGACGAATAATCCCTGTGAAGATAGAAGCGGAATGTAGCACCGCCTTCCTCATTATTCATAACTGAGATATTGCCCCCATGGTATTCTACAATTTCTTTGCAAATCGCCAGTCCTAAGCCCATACCTCGGATCCCGTCCTTACGTGTACGATTGGAGATAAAGAAGGTATCAAATATTTTCGGTATATCCTCTTCTCGGATCCCGCTTCCGTGGTCGGCTACTTCAAACCATACCAGTTCTCCTTCCGGATAAACCTTAACCAGAATCTCATCCCGGGTATTCGAATGCTCTATTGCATTGTTGATCAGATTGATCAATACCTGTTCAATCAGTTTGCCATCCATAGGAACAAACAGCACTTCCTCCGGAACATTAATCCTTATATTCCTGCCGGGAAAATATTTGAGGGATCGTCTGACTGCTCCTGCAATGATCTCCTCTACAGCCTCCTGCTGCATACTCACTACCAGACGGCCTTCCTGTATTTTCGTCAGGTACAGAATGTTCTCTACTAATCTCATCAGCCAATTTGCTTCTTCATTTATCTCATTTGCCAAGAGATTTATTTCATCCATATTATCCTTATGACTGATCATTTCAGATGCACCTGAAATTCTTGTCAGTGGTGTTCTCAGATCATGGGAAATGGATCTGAGAAGGTTGCTTTTGAAGCGTTCTCTGTCCGCATCCGATCTTGCATTTTCCTTATCCCTTACCAACAGAATTCTCTCTGCCGCATTCGTTACCTGAATCAATATGGAATCCAGCATAAACCGATGCTCTTCCTCCATCTGCTTTAACTGATGCGGAAGGCAGAAGAACCCTACCGTTCTCCCCATATACTTAACTGGAATGGAATAATGGGCAGATAGAAAGTCGTTCAATTGATTGATTTCCATATGCTCCGCTGAGGTATGTCCCGTTCCCTTCGGTATGGATAGCATGATATTATTCTTACCCATGGAATCAAGGATGACTGCGGCAATATCACATTCATAATGGTTTTGAATGAACTCTGCCGCCACAGAAAATGCCTCCACGATTTCACTGGTTTTCGCCAGCTGACTCGTAATCCTGTAAAGCAGCCTGGATTGGCGTTCATTCTGGTCTGCCAGATTCTTCGAGCGCACCAGTTTGTTTGCCTGAGTACTGGTGATTAGGGAGGATATGAGCATAACAATATAAGTTAAAATATACTCCTTGTCATATACCTTAAGAGAGTATATTGGTCTTATAAAGAAATAGCTTAAGGATAGCATTGACAGAATAGATGCCAGGATACTATAGACGTAACTCCTGGTTAAGAGTGAGGTTATCAGTACGGATAATATGTTGGCTAAAACAAGATTATTCTCCCTAAATCCCAACCCCTTTAATCCCAGAAGCATTAAGGTTGTTACAATATTAGCTCCTATTGTGATAACAAACAACAGCAGAATTCTGTATCTGCTCTTATTAATATAGTCCATCTGTTTTTCTCCTGATCTCATACATATATCACCATCTTTCTTGTATTATACAAGTTATCCGTGATAAGTCAAGGAGAGCCAGGTAGGTTGGAGCTAAGTCAGACCATCCGTATAGATGATCTGATAGGATACATGGAAAAAGTGGGCTGTGCATTTTAAATGCACAACCCACTTTCCCATACTGCGGATAACAGGACTTGAACCTGCACGGTCTCCCACTAGATCCTAAGTCTAGCGCGTCTGCCAATTCCGCCATATCCGCATATTTTATTTAGTTAGTGTTGCAAGCAGGGCAAGCCCTGTTGTTGGGATATACAGGGCAAGCCCTGTTACCGGGATATACATATACCAAACCGGAAGACTAGCAACCGGTGACAGGGCTAGGTGGATTCGAACCACCGACTGCAGGAGTCAAAGTCCTGTGCCTTACCGCTTGGCGATAGCCCTATAGAGAAAATGAAAAGACTTTTCTAGGAAAAGCTTTTCATTCAACAGGGTGGGTAAAGGGATTCGAACCCTTGGCCTCCAGAGCCACAATCTGGCGCGCTAACCAACTGCGCTATACCCACCATAATTTAATTTTTGATATCTATTATTACATATTCCACCTTAGGATATGTCTCCAGATGAAAAATGTGCCAGAAGGGATTCGAACCCCCGACACATGGCTTAGAAGGCCATTGCTCTATCCAACTGAGCTACTAGCACATATGAAATTACGATATCGGCATATGGCCAGATATCAAGCGGGTGATGGGAATCGAACCCACGTATCTAGCTTGGAAGGCTAGTGTTCTACCATTGAACTACACCCGCATAATTATATTCTCTTTTATTTTGTGTATGCGTCATACTTATTATTCAGGCATCTGCCCCGGAACAGCTTCTGATAAATCGGGGTGACAGGATTCGAACCTGCGACCTCTTGATCCCAAATCAAGCACTCTAGCCAAGCTGAGCCACACCCCGACAACTTGTGCATTTTCAAGGCTTTTCGCTCGTTCCAGCCGTGACGCAAGATTTATTATATAATAGCAA
>JAEZJW010000208.1 GCA_023415595.1 Bacillota bacterium | reverse complement strand
ATATGGTACAGAGGGGATGGACACAATGTGACTTTGTCTTCGTGACAGGGGATGCCTATGTGGACCATCCCTCCTTTGGTCCGGCAATTATCAGCAGATTGCTGGAAAGCTACGGCTATAAGGTGGGAATCATTGCCCAACCGGACTGGAAGGAAGATGACAGCGTTACCGTACTGGGTGAGCCCAGGCTTGGTTTCCTGGTCAGCAGCGGAAACATGGATTCCATGGTGAATCACTATTCTGTTGCAAAGAAACGAAGACAGACTGATGCATATTCCCCCGGGGGTAAGATGGGGTTGCGACCTGACCATGCAACTGTCGTCTACTGTAACCTGATCAGAAAACAATTTAAAAACATACCGATTATCATCGGAGGGATAGAAGCAAGCTTAAGAAGGCTGGCACATTACGACTACTGGAGTGATAAGGTAAAGCGGTCCATTCTGTTGGATTCTCAGGCTGATCTTCTCTCCTATGGTATGGGAGAGCATGCGATTGTAGAGATCGCAGAAGCTTTAAACAGCGGGCTTGATGTTAAGGATATCACCTATGTGGCAGGAACCGCTTACCGAACGATCAGTCTGGAGTCTGTGTATGATGCCATAGAGCTTCCCAGTTATCAGGAGATTACCGGCAGTAAGAAGGAGTTTGCGAGAAGCTTCTACATCCAGTATACCAACACAGATCCGTATTCGGGCAAACGGTTGGTGGAGCGCTATAAGGAGAAGGAATACGTAGTCCAAAACCCTCCTGCGAAACCCCTTACCCAGGCAGAGATGGATCGGGTGTATGCACTTTCCTATATGAGGGAATATCATCCGATTTATGAGGAGGCAGGTGGAATACCTGCTATTCAGGAGATAAAATTCAGTCTCGTCAGTAACCGTGGCTGCTATGGTGGCTGTAATTATTGTGCACTGACCTTCCATCAGGGAAGGATCCTTCAGACCAGAAGCCATGAGTCCATCCTTGCGGAAGCAAATCAGCTGATCTGGGATAAGGATTTCAAAGGGTACATCCATGATGTCGGTGGCCCCACAGCTAATTTCAGGCATGTGGCTTGTGAAAAGCAACAGACGAAGGGAGCCTGTGTCAATAAGCAATGCCTGTTTCCGACACCCTGTAAGAGCCTTAAGATAGACCATTCCGATTATTTGGAGCTGCTTCGGAAGCTAAGAAGGCTCCCGAATGTAAAGAAGGTATTTATCCGGTCGGGGATCCGTTATGATTATCTGATCAAGGATAAGGATGAGACCTTCTTCAAAGAGCTTTGTGAGCATCATATCAGCGGGCAGCTTAAGGTAGCGCCGGAGCATATCAGTGATAAGGTCCTGGCGCTGATGGGTAAGCCGGAGAACTCCGTCTATGAGGAATTCCAGGCAAAGTACAAGAAGATGAACGAGAAAGTGGGCAAGAACCAGTTTGTGGTTCCTTATCTGATCTCTTCCCATCCCGGTTCCACGCTTAGTGAGGCAGTGAAGCTGGCAGAGTACCTTCGGGATCTCGGCTACATGCCGGAGCAGGTACAGGATTTCTATCCGACTCCTTCGACGATCTCTACCTGTATGTACTATACAGGGCTGGATCCAAGGACTCTTGAAGAGGTATATGTACCGAAGTCTCCCCATGAGAAAGCGATGCAGAGAGCCCTGATCCAATACCGGAATCCTAAGAATTATAACCTGGTGGTAGAAGCGCTAACGAAGGCAGGCCGTACAGATCTGATCGGGTTTGATAAGAAATGTCTGGTACGCCCTCGGCAGTTATCTAAGGAGAAGAAGTGGGCCGAGAGCGGAAGCAGGTCAGAAGGCAGTAAACGTAGCGAAAGAAGAAAGCCTACAGAGGGTGGAAAGCGTTTTGATGATAGAAAGCCTGCAGAGAACAATAAACGAACCGAAAGCCGAAAGCCATCAGAAGGAAGAAAATACTCAGAGGGAAGAATTCCGGAAGTGAGCGGAAAGCGTGCTGAGGGCAAGTGGCAGACAGAAAGCAGAAAGAAAACCGATAATCAAAGGCAATCAGGAAACAGTAAAAGAACTGTTGACAGAAAGCCGGCAGGCGGTACCAACAGAACCACGACATCCAGGCAAAGCTCAGAGAGGCATAATGGTGCTGGTAAGAGTAGCGCCGTAAAACGTAAAAGATAACCCTTTCTGGTCCCAGCAATATGGAAGGCTGAACTGTAAAAAATAGGACAACTGGAAGCATATGTTATTTGTTGACAACATTTCGATAAAATGATATACTACGCAAGGCATCTGTTTCAAATATCGAGATATTAACGTTGATCGGCTCTTGGTCCAGGCAGACCAAGAGCTGTTTTATGCTTATATAAAGGTTTCACATGGTTACAGATGGTTTCTTTGTAGAATACATAGGAACTATGGTTTTGGGAAATATATACACAAATGATATTGGAAAGGAAATAAGAATGGAAACAACGAAATTTACAGAAATGGAATTAAATCCTCAGATTCTTCGTGCAGTGGAGGAAATGGGTTTTGAAGAAATGTCACCAATTCAGGTGAAGGCGATCCCTGCAATTCTGAATGGCAAGGATATTGTAGGGCAGGCACAGACAGGAACAGGTAAGACGGCGGCCTTTGGAATACCGCTGCTTCAACTGGTGGACATAAAGGATAGAAGCCTTCAGGCTCTGGTTTTATGTCCCACCAGGGAGCTTGCGATCCAGGTGGCGGAGGAGTTCCGCAAACTTGCTTTATTCATGCACGGAATTAAGATTCTTCCCGTATACGGAGGGCAAGAAATCTCCAAGCAGATTCGGTCTCTAAAAGGAGGAGTACAGATTATCATCGGTACACCGGGCCGTGTAATGGATCATATGAGAAGAAAAACCAACCGTTTCGATGGTTTAAAAATGGTGGTCCTGGATGAGGCGGACGAGATGGTGAACATGGGCTTCCGTGAGGATATTGAGACCATCCTGAGTGATTCGCCAGCTGAGAGGCAGACAGTTTTATTTTCTGCAACCATGCCGGGACCGATCCTGGAAATTGCCAGAACTTATCAGAAGAATGCGGAGATGATCCGAGTTGTTAAGAAGGAACTGACTGTACCTAAGATCGAGCAGTATTATTATGAGGTCAGCCCGAAGAATAAAGAGGAGGTACTGTCCAGGCTACTGGATATGTATAACCCGAAATTATCCCTAGTCTTCTGTAATACGAAGAAGCAAGTAGATGAACTGACCAGTAATCTGCAGGGCAGGGGATATTTTGCTGAGGGTCTCCACGGAGATCTGAAGCAGATGCAGAGAGACCGCGTCATGAACAGCTTCCGCAATGGTAAGACGGATATTCTGGTTGCCACAGATGTAGCTGCCAGGGGTATCGATGTGGATGATGTTGAGGCGGTATTTAATTATGATGTGCCGCAGGATGATGAATATTATGTTCACCGTATCGGGCGAACCGGCCGTGCGGGAAGGGAAGGCAGAGCCTTTACCCTGGTCGTAGGCCGTGAAGTGTTCAAGTTAAGGGACATTCAGAGATACTGTAATACTAAGATTAAACTTCAGCCCATCCCCTCCGTCAATGATGTCACCGCAGTTAAGGCAGAAAAGATATTGGATAAGGTCCATAACCTCGTCATGGAAGAGGATCTGTCCAAAATGATTGCTTTGATCGAGGACAGAGTTAACGAAGAGGAATACACCTCTCTGGAGCTGGCAGCTGCTTTCCTTAAACTTGCTATGGGTGACGAGAGCGGAAGAGAAGAGGAAGAGAAGGGATATAAGGACTTCGGAGATACAGGTGCAGAAGCCGGTATGGTCCGGTTATTTGTCAATCTGGGAAAGAAGCAGAATGTACGTCCTGGAGATATCCTCGGTGCGATAGCCGGAGAGACCGGTATGCCCGGCAAACTGATCGGGTCCATCGACATGTATGATAAGTATACCTTTGTCGAGGTTCCAAGAGAATATGCATCCGAAGTCATTCATACGATGAAGGCTGCTAAAATAAAAGGAAAGAGTGTCAACATCGAGCCGGCGAACAGAAAGTAACAGTTACAGTTCAGTCCAAAATGGTAATGATAAATCCGGCAAGCAAGGTAAACAAACAGCGGGCAAAGATGTTCTTGACTTATACTTTGAATGGTAATATAATAATAATTACTATTATTGATCTTTTATAGTCCTATCTTATGTAAGGAGTGAAAGCATGGCAGTAACAAAGTATAGCCGTCAGCGTGAGGCAATCAAGGAATATTTGGCACATACCAAAGAGCATCCGACCGCGGATATTGTATATATGAATATTCGAAATGTTTATCCGAACATCAGCCTGGGTACAGTATACCGTAACTTAAATCTGCTTGCGGAACAGGGTGAGATTCTCAAGATAAATTGCAGGGATGGCAGTGACCGATTTGACGGGAATCCGATGCTCCATTATCATTTTATTTGCAATGAATGCGGCAGGGTAATTGATTTGGACATGGATTCAATCGAGCAAATCAACAAGATTGCCAATGCAGATTTTACGGGACGGATAGATGGGCATGTGACTTTCTTCTATGGGGTATGCCCACAGTGCATAAAATAGAAACTTAACAGGATAACATTTACGCGAGGAGTGGCTGCTTTATTATTGCTATCCGGAATACTGTAGTATTCCGCATCCGGATAGGAAGGGTAGAGCAGCTATTTTTTTTCATAAAAATGAGAAAGGGTATTGACAATTTGGCTTTTTTAGCATATGATATAAATAACGATAACAGTTACTGTTATTACTGTCATCAATAAAATATATTACATATTAAAGGAGATCAAAATGAAGAAATTTGTATGTCAGGTATGTGGTTATGTACACGAAGGAGACAGTGCACCGGACGCCTGCCCGATTTGTAAAGCTCAGAAGGCGAAATTCGCGGAGAAGTCCGAGGAATTATTCTGGGCAGATGAGCATGTAGTAGGAGTTGCCCAGGGTGTAAGTGAAGATATTCTTAAGGATCTTAGGAATAATTACATGGGTGAGTGCACCGAAGTCGGAATGTACCTTGCGATGGCAAGAGTAGCCCACAGAGAAGGATTTCCTGAAATTGGTATGTATTATGAAAAGGCTGCATGGGAAGAAGCAGAGCACGCAGCAAAGTTTGCTGAGTTGCTTGGAGAAGTAGTTACGTCCAGCACACAGAAAAACCTGCAATTAAGAGTGGATGCAGAGAATGGTGCCTGCATGGGCAAGAAGGACCTTGCTACCCGTGCGAAGGCAGCAAACCTGGATGCAATCCATGATACTGTTCATGAGATGGCAAAGGATGAAGCCAGACACGGCAAGGCATTCAAGGGATTACTTGATAGATACTTTGCGTAATAAAATTAGCCAACCCCAGGGACTGACATAAGCAGAATCTTTTCTGCATGGAAGTCCCTTTCTTTATATATTTGCTCCCCCGACAGAAGAAACGCCCCTCCCCCGGGGCGTTTCTGTTATTCTAAATTATTTTGTTCTCATAATATGAACGCAATAGACGTAGATATTCTGTATCTTTTTGGCTTCTACTCCGTCTACATAGATAATCGGTTGTGTCTCGGAAGGAGTTGTATAGATCTTAAATAAGATGCCATCCTGATTTACCCTCATATTCCGGATCTGTTTAAATACATAATCCTTCTTAGGTACTCCGATGTAGTTAAAGATAATATCGTAAGTATCCGGGTGGGTAAAGCATAGGATTATTTCATCTTTTTCATACATTCCGATGATTTCCCTGGCTTCCTCAAAGCTCATATTCGTGCATTTGTATTCGCCCTCATTGAGTAAGGTATTCATGTTGCTGTTATCAAGCAGCAGTAATGGATTACTAGGTTTCTTTACCATATAGGCACTCCTTCCATTAACCAGACAGGTGAACTTAGATCACGATTGTGATATACCTTAAGTATAGGGAAATACTTGGTAATTGTCAATAGAACAGGATAGAAAAGACAATGGAGCAGTGTGGCTGTTCACACCCGGACAAAGGCTGTGTTATGATATCAAAAAACCCTTGGATTCTTAATACCGAATAGGTTGTTAGGAATCCAAGGGTCTTTTCTAATACATTATTTTATATAGGTACATATTTACAAGAATGTTTACAGCTGATTAATCGCTCTCTTAACATAGGTAGTATGCAGAATATGATGAGCCTTATGGCTGCCGGGCTTCTCAAGATATTCCTCATAGAGCTTCTTAATAGAAGGATTCTCATGGGACTTACGGATCGGCATAGCCGCATCCTGGTTATAGAGAGCCTTCGCACGCTCTGCGCGGATATCGGTGAAGTTCCTTACGCTGGCGGGCTGAATCGGCTGTCCGCCACCGTTAACGCATCCGCCGGGGCATCCCATGATCTCGATAAAGTGGTAATTTGCCCTACCCTCTTTCACATCATCCAGAACCTTTCTGGCATTGGATAAGCCGGAAGCAACTGCTACGTTAATGTCCATTCCTGCGACATGGTAGGTAGCTTCCTTCACACCCTTGGTTCCTCTTACTTCGGTAAAGTCAAGGTTTGCAAGCTCCTTACCGGTAAGAACTTCAACTGCGGTACGGAGAGCAGCTTCCATAACACCGCCGGTAGCACCGAAGATTACTGCAGCACCGGTGGAATCTCCGAGAGGGTTATCGAATTCCTCCTCCGGAAGGGATGCAAAGTTCAAACCAACGCGGTCGATCATTCTCGCAAGCTCTCTTGTAGTAATGGAGAGATCTACATCGGGCACTCCTGCTGCATTCTGATCCTCTCTGCCGATCTCGAATTTCTTCGCTGTACAGGGCATTACACTGACCATTACGATCTTATTCGGATCAAGTCCCATCTTCTCGGCATAGTAGGTCTTAGTTACGGCACCGAACATCTGCTGAGGTGACTTACAGCTGGATAAGTTATCAATCATATCGGGATAGTAGTGCTCACAATATTTGATCCAGCCCGGTGAGCAGGAGGTGATGAGCGGAAGCACGCCGCCATTCTGTACTCTGTCCAGGAACTCTGTTGCTTCCTCCATGATGGTAAGGTCAGCAGCAAAATCTGTATCAAATACCTTATCAAAGCCTAAGCGGCGAAGTGCAGCTACCATCTTGCCCTGAACATTGGTACCGATCGGATATCCGAACTCTTCACCAAGCGCAGCACGTACTGCAGGAGCTGTCTGAACGATGACATACTTCTCGGGATCGTCAATCGCTGCAAATACATCAGCGGTATAATCCTTCTCGGCAAGTGCACCGGTCGGGCAGACTGCGATACACTGTCCGCAGGAAACGCAGCTCGTATCACCAAGACCCATATCAAAGGCACAGGCTATCGTAGTATCGAAACCACGCTCGTTGGCACCGATGACACCGATGCCCTGAACTCTTTCACAAACTGCAGCACAACGTCTGCAGAGGATACATTTGTTATTATCACGAACCATATGGGGTGAGGTATCGTCTACTTCGTAGTTGTTACGATCGCCCTCAAAGATTCTCTCATCGGATACCATCAGGTCATTACAGAGCTTCTGAAGCTCACATTTACCGCTTCTGACACAGGACAGACACTTTCTGTCATGGTCGGAGAGAATCAGCTCCAGGGTCTGCTTGCGGGACTCTAGTACCTTAGGAGAATTAGTTCTGATCTCCATACCGTCAGCTACGGGATACATGCAGGAAGCAACGAGACTTCTTGCACCCTTTACTTCAACGACGCAGATACGGCAGGCACCGATTTCATTGATTTCCTTTAAATAGCACAGGGTAGGAATATCAATGTGAGCCATTTTTGCCGCCTCTAAAATAGTGGAACCCTTCGGTACTTCGAGTGACATACCATTTATTTTGATATTTACCGTTTCCATAGTTTCCTCCTTTATCTCTTAGAGATGGCACCAAAGCGGCATTTCTCCATACAAGCACCGCACTTGATACACTTACTCTGGTCGATGAGATGAGCTTCCTTAACCTTACCCTGAATAGCGTTGTTGGGACATACGCGGGCACATAAGGTACAGCCCTTACATTTATCGGCATCAATAATATAGGACAGAAGGGACTTACATACGCCGGCAGGACACTTCTTGTCAACTACATGGGCAACATACTCATCCCTGAAATAACGCAGAGTGGATAATACCGGGTTAGGAGCAGTCTGACCAAGTCCGCAGAGTGCATTCTCCTTAATGTAGTAGCAGAGCTCTTCCAGACGGTCAAGATCCTCCATTGTTCCGTTACCCTCGGTGATCTTGTCTAGCATCTCATGGAGACGCTTGGTTCCGATACGGCAGGGAGTACACTTACCACAGGACTCATCAACGGTGAATTCCAGGAAGAACTTCGCGATATCCACCATACAGTTGTCTTCATCCATAACGATCAGTCCGCCGGAGCCCATCATGGAGCCGATACGGATCAGGTTATCATAATCGATTGGAATATCAAAATGTTCTGTGGGAATACAACCGCCGGAGGGACCGCCGGTCTGGGCTGCCTTGAACTTCTTGTTGTTCGGGATGCCGCCGCCGATATCCTCAACGATTTCACGGAGTGTCGTACCCATCGGGATCTCAACAAGACCGGTATTCTTAATTTTACCGCCGAGTGCAAATACCTTGGTTCCCTTGGATTTCTCTGTACCCATGGAAGCAAACCATTCGGGACCGTTTAAAATAATCTGAGGAATGTTTGCATAGGTTTCTACGTTGTTTAAGATCGTAGGCTTCTGGAACAAGCCCTTCTGTGCAGGGAACGGAGGACGCGGACGGGGTTCACCGCGGTTTCCTTCGATGGAGGTCATAAGTGCTGTCTCCTCACCGCAAACGAAGGCTCCGGCACCAAGTCTTAAATCAATATCAAAGCTAAAGTCAGTTCCAAATATATGATCACCGAGCAAGCCGTATTCTCTTGCCTGGCCGATTGCGATCTTAAGTCGTTCTACTGCGATCGGGTATTCTGCACGAACATAGATATAACCCTGGGATGCACCGATTGCATAACCTGCGATTGCCATAGCCTCGAGAACAACATGCGGATCTCCCTCTAAGACAGAACGGTCCATGAAAGCACCGGGGTCGCCTTCATCCGCATTACAGCATACATACTTCTGGTCGGCATCGTTACCCTTCGCCAGCTTCCACTTCATACCGGTGGGGAAACCGCCGCCTCCGCGGCCTCTGAGACCACTGTCCAGAATGGACTGGATTACCTGGTCGGGAGTATACTCAGTCAGAACCTTGCCGAGAGCCTCGTAACCGCTGGTTGCGATATACTCATCGATATTTTCGGGATTGATAACACCACAGTTACGCAGAGCAATTCTATGCTGCTTCTTGTAAAACTCAGTATCATTTAAGGACTTCAGCTTACCTTCCTTGTCTTCTTCCTTATAAACAAGACGGGTAACGATACGTCCCTTCATCAAATGCTCTGTAACGATTTCGGGAATGTCTTCCGGCTTTACCAGTGCATAGAAGGTTGCTTCCGGATAAATTACCATAATCGGACCTAAGGCACAAAGACCATGGCAGCCGGTCTGTACGACAGCTACTTCTTCTTTTAAGCCGGCTTTATTAATCTCCGTCTGCAGTGCTTCTAAGATTTTGGGGGTCCCTGAGGAAGTACACCCGGTTCCACCACAAACCAATACGTGTGAACGATACATAATGTGACCTCCTTTGGATTAACCGAGTTGCTCGGCTATGGTATATTTTTTAATTACCTGACCACGGATGATATGCTGATCTAATACTTCAAGTGCTTTTTCCGCTGTCATTTTAACATAGGTTACTTTTTCCTTACCAGGTTCTAAGACTTCAATAATCGGCTCATATTGGCACAGTCCGATACATCCGGTCTGAACAACTGCTACATTGGTTAAGCCTTTGGTCTGTACCGCATCGGAAAGGGCATTGAGAACCGGTCTGGCACCACTTGCAATACCGCAGGTTGCCATGCCGACAACAATACGTGTCTGATTATGGCTTTCATTGCGAAGGCCCATCTGGCCCTGCATCATTTCCCTGATTGCCTTAAGCTCTTCAAGAGATTTCATCTGTTTACCTCCTATTTGATAAACTGTTAATACTTTCTTAGTGGGGGGTCATACGATATGGCCGCCATCCACCTCCTGTTTGTTTTCGCTCAGATATTCTTTTATATATGCTGAAACCTCCGGAACTGTAAACGGAATGTCGCCAAGAATCTCACGGACCTCCCTGGTATCGAGCGTAAAGCTTTTTCCGTTAAAGCCATAGGTATACATAAAATCAATCTGTGAATTTGCAATAATTAATGTATAGATCGTGCTGTTGATATCGCCCAGAGGCATCCTGTCAATATGGGATAACCCGAAGGTTGCTGTAACCGTTGTTCCCGCTTCGGAGACTGACTCCATATGGAAGTGTCCGCCTGTACCGACTGCTGCCTGCTTCATAAAGGGTATTCCCAAACCAACACCTCTTGTCGTTCTGGTGGTATAGAAGGGATCCTCAACCTTAGCCAGCTGCTCCTTTGTCATGCCGCAGCCATTATCGGAAATGCGAAGGGATAGGCTATCCTGTAATGTATCTATGTTCACATCGATTTCAATCAGTGTGGCTCCTGCCCTGACTGAATTATTAGCAATATCTAATACATTAAGAGACAATTCCGTCATCATATTATTTATATTTAGAGATAATTCCGTCCAAATCGTCGAGCGTTAATTTACCGTATACATCTTCATTTACTGTAAGAACAGGTGCCAATCCACAAGCACCGATGCAGCGGCAGGATTCTAAGGAGAACTTACCGTCCGTAGTGCACTCCCCGTCCTTGATACCCAGTATATCCTGAAGCTTGTTAAAAATATCACCAGAACCTTTTACATAACAAGCTGTTCCCAGACATACAGAAACTTTATATTTTCCCTTTGGATAAAGGGAGAACTGAGAATAAAAGGTCGCTATTCCGTATATTTTCTCTAAAGGAACATTTAGTTCGTCAGATATCATGGTTTGTACCTCAATTGGTAGGTAGCCATAAATATCTTGTGCCTTCTGCAAGATGGGCATCAGGGCGCCTTTGTCATCACGGTGATCAGCGATAACCTTTAAAAGTGCAGCCTCCTGCTCCTTCGTTCCTGCAAAGGGTACTGATTTTTTTGTTATACCCATTGTGTATTACCTCCTCATAAAAATGTTAACGCCACAAAACACTGACATTAT
Organism: Bacillota bacterium; assembly: GCA_023415595.1. Taxonomy (GTDB): domain Bacteria; phylum Bacillota; class Clostridia; order Lachnospirales; family Lachnospiraceae; genus Mobilitalea. The sequence continues at coordinate 7,108 of JAEZJW010000208.1, read as the reverse complement.
AGCACAACTGTGTTAAAAAATCTACAAAAAATATAAACAATTATCAGGGAAATAACGGTTATGATGTATGCAAGGTGTATAAGGGGCCCGTGCTGCTCACACCTCAGACTAAGATAATGATATGGGAAGACAATAGAGATAGGTTCTTATACATTGTATTTTACGACAATTCGTATTATAATGATAGCAGTTCTTTTCATTGTTGTAATGAAATAATCCGGTATATTTTTGTAACTTAAGACAAATTAAGGAGATGTGAAGCTATGAACGATATAAATCTCAGTAGTATAGAGCCCTTATTAAAATCCGTCCCCGGAGGTATCGCAAAGCTGACCCTGGACAATGAGCTCACCATTCTGTATGCAACGGATACCTTCTTTTCCCTGATCAAAAATGCTACTGAGAAGATTAATCCTAATGCACCGCTTGGACTGCTACGTTTCGTATACTCGGCGGATATTATCTATGTTACACAGCAGCTGGCGGCTCAGAAGAACCGGAAGGATAATATAATAACGATTAATTTCCGTACGTTACAGCCGAACGGAAGCTTCCGATGGGTAATGATAACCGGCAGCAAAACAGCCGAAGCTTATCAATCGGGAACGAAGGCCGTGCCGGTCTATTCCTGCATGGCCATGGATGTAACCGACCATATGGTGAGATATAAAAAGCTGGAACAGGAATTTGACTATCACAGGACAATATCGGAGCTCTCAAAGGAGCTTTATTTCGTATATGAGATTGCCCAGGACACCTTAAGCTTCACGGAGCTTTTCCGCGAGGTGTTCGGCAAGGATTCTGAGATCAAGGAATTCAGTAAGAAGCTGGAGAAAACGAAGATAGTTTTTCCTTCCGAGCTTCCTGCTGTTATTAAGATATTTAAGAGCATGATGAGCGGTAAGAAGCAGGTAAGGTTTGAAGTCCGGCTCTTCCCGAAGGAGGGAGGTCCCACCTGGTACGTCTGCTACGCCTCCATTATCTTTGATGAGAACAAGAACCCCTACAGAGTAATCGGCAAACTGGCAACGATTAATCCGATGAAAAGGGATGTAGATACAGCACCTGCTCCACAATTGGATCCCCTCACAAAGGTATGTTCAAAGGATTATGCGGAGAAAGCAATTGCGGAGGGATTAGCAAAACAGGATCCGGAATCACTTTCCGCTCTGATGCTCATCGAAATCCGTAATTATAAGGTCATCAATGAGGTAATGAAGAGTGTTAACGGTGATAATATCCTGGCTACAATTGCAGATTATCTGAAATTTAAATTCAGAACCTCAGATATCATCGGCAGAATATCTTTAAGTGAATTTGTCGTTCATATGAAGGATATCTGTTCGGACAGGAGTGCCTATGAGAAGGCTGAGAAGATCTGTAAGGAGATCGAGAACCGGTATTGCTTTGAGCATAACAGGAACGGATTATCCGTCAGCATCGGCATTGCCTTCACGAAGGGCGAACAACTGGAATATCCGGCACTGCTGTCTAATGCAAGGGCAGCACTTGTTATGGCAAAGAAGGAAAGCGGCAGCACCTTTGAGGTTTTCTATGGTACACTAAGCAACTAGTAATTTATTGTTGGAGGAAATATTCACATGACAATTGAAGATATAAGAGAAGCATTAGGAGCCAGATATGTTACGGGAGAGGAGTCAAAGAACAGGGAGGTACATTCTGCCTGCGGTTCTGATATGATGAGCGATGTTTTGGCCTTTGTCAAGGATCAGGCCGTACTGCTGACCGGACTGTGTAATCCGCAGGTGATCCGAACTGCGGAGATGATGGACATCATATGTATCGTATTTGTCCGCGGCAAGGTACCGGATGAGAGTATGATCGAGATGGCAAAGGAGAGAAATATTACTCTGATTACCTCCGGCCATCGTATGTTTTCCGCCTGTGGAATTCTGTACGAAAAAGGTTTACGTGGGGGGTCTACATACCGATGAAGGATAAAATCACTTTATTCTACCAGGTGCCTGCCGACGATTTTACCAGAGCAGGGGAAGCCTCCAGTAATGTAAAAAGCGTACTGAAACAGATGGGTGTCAGCCCGGAGATCATCCGCAAGGTAGCAATTGCTATGTATGAAGGCGAGATCAATATGGTCATTCATGCCAGCGGGGGTAACATAGAGGTTACCGTATCACCGGAGGAAATACTAATGATTCTAAAGGATCAGGGCCCCGGAATAGAAGATATTGAGCTGGCCATGCAGCCAGGTTACTCCACGGCACCGGATAATATCCGCAACTTGGGCTTTGGAGCAGGAATGGGACTATCCAACATGCAGAAGTACAGTGACGAAATGGTGATAGACAGTACTGTAGGGGTTGGAACAACTGTTACAATGAGAGTTTGGATGGTATGAGACCAAATATGTAATATTTCGTAATTTATTCTTGATATTTGGAATTCATAAGGATATACTTATTAGCATTATATGGTAACTGGCTTGAAAACGTCGTATAGATGGCTGATAACACCACTATGATGCAGAGGGGGGAGTAGGATGAGTAATTTTTTTACATCAGTACGTTTGAAGGAAGAGTTGTGCAAGGGCTGCATCAACTGTATCAAACGCTGCCCTACTCAGGCCATCCGTGTAAGAAACGGTAAAGCGGCCATTACGAAGGAATTCTGTATTGATTGTGGTGAATGTATCCGGATCTGTCCGCATCATGCCAAAGAAGCCACCTATGATTCTCCCAAGGTAATGCAGAATTATGAATATACGGTGGCACTGCCGGCGCCTTCCCTCTATGGTCAGTTTAACCATCTGGAGGACGTTAATATTATACTGACAGCTCTGAAGAAGATGGGATTTAATGATGTATATGAGGTCAGTGGTGCTGCAGAGCTTGTTTCGGAAATGTCAAGAAAATATGTACAGGAGCATAGGGAACAGTGGCCGATCATCAGTACCGCCTGCCCTACCGTGGTACGATTAATTCAGGTGAGATTCCCGGATCTGATTGAACATTTGCTTCCGATCAGTGCGCCGGTCGAACTGGCAGCATCGATTGCCAGGAAGAATGCGATGGAGAAAACAGGCCTTTCTTCGGATAAGATCGGAATTATCTTTATCTCTCCCTGCCCGGCGAAGGTAACGGCAGTGAAATCACCGATCGGTTCAAAAAAGAGTGAAATCGATGCGGTTCTTGCGATCAAAGAGGTATACCCGCTACTGCTCCCCTTAATGAAGCAGAGCATAGATGATGCTGAGGACCTGGGTATCTCGGGCAGAATCGGAATCAGTTGGGGAGGAACCGGAGGAGAAGCCGGCGGATTGTTAATAGATAATTACCTGGCAGCAGACGGAATTGAGAATGTGATCCGGGTATTGGAGGATCTGGAAGACCGTAAGTTCGATCAGCTGGAATTTATAGAGCTGAACGCCTGTGCCGGCGGATGCGTCGGGGGTGTATTAACGGTTGAGAACCCGTATGCAGCGAAGGTAAAACTGAAGAGACTCAGAAAATATATGCCTGTGGCTGTATCCCGACTATCGGGAAGAAAAATTAAGGAAGCCTATTGGACGGACGAAGTGAAGTACGAACCTGTATTTAAACTGGGGAAGGATATGCAGGACAGTATCACGAAGATGTCAAGAGTGGAGGAGCTATGCTCTAAGTTCCCCGGATTGGATTGCGGCTCCTGCGGTGCTCCGACCTGTAAGGCCCTGGCAGAGGATATCGTGCGCGGTGTAGCGAAGGAACAGGATTGCATCCATATCCTCCGTGATTATATCCATAAGCTGTCGGATGAATTATCGAAGATAGATACAAAGAAATAAAAGAGATACGGTGGATATCATCGTGATAGCTGTGTATCTGTATAAGGAAAATCCGATGATTAGGATGCTTAATGATATAAAATAGATCTTGTGGAAAGAAGCGGAAATCGATAAAGAAAGCTGGAAAAAGAATGATAATTGGAAAGAAATTTTATATATCCGTTGTTCTCCTTGTGATTTCCTTTGTCTTTACTGCCTGCGGAACGAAGTTGGAGAAGGAAAAGCTTTACGAGAAGGATCTTTCTGCAAGTACCAAGGATGAATTGTTTCAGTTAGCAATCTATCTGGATAAGGATACCTATTCGCCTGAGGAAAATATTTTCTGTTATGCCACTTTGGAATATATTGGCGAGAAGGACAGTATTACTGTTTACAGTGGTGATCCATTGATCGGTTTTGGTATTAAGGACGATAAGCTATTTCAAGGCGGTTATGGAGTGGATACGATTCTGATGCAGACAACTTTCCGGAAGGGCCAGGTTGTAAAATATGATTTTGTAAAAAGCGGCGGATGGAGTGGGGATGACCCGAATGCGAAATTCTATGAAGAATTTTATAAGGATCCAAACTTGATTTTACCTGCCGGCGAATACGAAATATCTGCTGAGATAAATTGCTCGCTGGATCAGGACGATGTCGTGGGAACGCAGTATTCGCAGACAGTGTCTGTGAAAATTAAAGTATTGGAGTAGTATACTAGGTTTCTGATCAAAACATGAAGAATTTGATGATTAGGTCAAAGCAATAGTTCGGACATGCTATAGTGCTTACGACAGATCATGTTTCAGAGTGGAATAAAAATAGAATCACTACAGAAAGGGGAGAGCTTAGGGCTGCGATTGGTAGAGGAGAATGTCATAACAGATGATATGACTCATAGCTCTAAGAAAAAGTATGAAGATTAAAGAGCTGATTAACACGGGAATATTCAAGGTACTGAATGAAGGAGCCGATCCGGATAGGGAGATATCAGTGCCGTATTGCTGCGATCTGTTAAGTATCGCGATGGGAAAGATGCCTGCAGGTGCCGCCTGGGTGACAGTGATGGGGAATATCAATACACTGGCGGTAGCAACGCTCGCAGACGCTTCCTGCATCATCCTTGCTGAAGGAATCAGCCTGGATGAGCCCGCCTGTTTGAAAGCAAAGGAACAGGGAATAACAGTTCTATTAACGGAGCTGCCCATCTTTGATGCAGCCCTGACGGTCTATCAGAAACTGCATGCTTAAGCTATCCTATGATCTGCATATCCACTCCTGTCTTTCTCCCTGCGGCAGTGAAGATATGACACCTGCAAATATTGTTCAAATGGCAGGCTTAAAGGAGCTGGACGTCATAGCAGTAACTGACCATAATTCGTGCAGGAACTGTCCTGCCGTGTTAAGTTTAGCTGAGAAGCTGGGGGTTACTGCGATCCCCGGTATGGAGCTCTGTACTGCAGAAGAAGTTCATGTGCTGTGCCTTTTTGCTGACCTACAGGATGCTCTTGCCTTTGACACCTACGTATATTCTAAACTGGTGAAGTTTCCGAACAATGAGAAGATCTTCGGCAGACAGGAGCTTTATGATGCAGAGGATCACTTGGCAGGAACAGAACCTTATCTGCTGATCAATGCAGCTGACATTTCCTTCGACAGCCTGGAGGCTCTGATGAAGGAGTATCATGGGGTCTATATTCCGGCTCATATAGATAAGGGATCAAACAGTCTTATATCCAACCTTGGATTCATTCCACCGAATGCATCCTTTTCCTGTGCAGAACTGAAGGACATCAGCAAGAGAGAAGAATTCCTTCCTATGCACTCCTATTTGTCCGAATGCAACATCATAACGAATTCCGATGCCCATTCCCTGGAATACATCAGCGAGCCTGTCAATCATATGTATGCCGTAAGCAAAAATCGGGAAGATATAATAATGGCATTGAAAACCAGAAATACTATGCTATAATGTACACGATAAGCAGATTAGTCCGTGGATGTCAGGGGACTTTCCATGCTTGCATGAGAAAGGCACTTGGCATCTACGGATAAGTGCAACGTGAACGAGTGTACGAAGTACACGAGTTAATCTGCATAGATTAAATAATTATACTATAAACAAAGGAGTTTATCATATGGAATTAGTTGAGATCAGGGAACTATACCGCAATAAAGAGCAGTATATCGGTAAGAAAATAACAGTGGGTGGATGGGTCCGCAGCGTTAGAGATTCAAAGACCTTTGGTTTTGTTGTATTGAATGACGGAACATATTTTGATACACTGCAGGTTGTTTACCATGACACGATGAGTAATTTTGCGGCTGTATCTAAGCTGAATGTCGGATCAGCGATCATCGTAACCGGTGAGCTGGTAGCCACTCCGGAAGCGAAGCAGCCCTTTGAGATTCAGGCGGAGACAGTAGAAATCGAAGGAGCTTCCACCGCAGATTATCCGCTTCAGAAGAAGAGACATACCTTAGAGTATTTGAGGACGATTACGCATTTAAGACCCAGGACGAATACCTTCCAGGCGGTATTCCGTGTACGTTCCCTGATTGCCTACGCTATCCATAGATATTTCCAGGACAGGGATTTCGTCTATGTTCACACTCCTATTATTACAGGAAGTGATGCTGAGGGAGCAGGCGAAATGTTCCGCGTTACGACCTTGGATATGGAGAACCTCCCCAGGACAGAGGATGGTAAGATTGACAACTCCCAGGACTTCTTCGGCAAAGCAACCAATCTTACGGTAAGCGGACAGCTGAATGGTGAAACCTATGCGATGGCATTTAAGAATATCTATACCTTCGGACCGACCTTCCGTGCAGAGAACTCCAATACGACCCGTCATGCAGCGGAATTCTGGATGATTGAGCCGGAAATCGCATTTGCTGATCTTAGGGATGATATGGCGATGGCAGAGGGAATGCTGAAATATGTAATCAACTATGTATTAGAGCATGCACCGGAGGAGATGCAATTCTTCAACCAATTCATTGATCAGGGCTTACTGGAGCGACTTAACCATGTGGCCGGATCCGAATTCGGACATGTAACCTATACTCAGGCAATCGAGATTCTTGAGAAGAATAATGATAACTTTGATTATAAAGTATTCTGGGGCTGTGACCTTCAGACAGAGCATGAGCGTTACTTGACCGAGCAGGTATTCAAAAAGCCGGTCTTCGTAACAGATTATCCGAAGGAGATAAAGGCCTTCTATATGAAGCTGAACGAGGACCAGAAGACTGTTGCTGCGATGGACCTTCTGGTACCGGGTATCGGAGAGATCATTGGTGGAAGTCAGAGAGAAGATGATT
>JAEZJW010000191.1 GCA_023415595.1 Bacillota bacterium | reverse complement strand
ATCACGTTCCCCGAAAATGCCTGTCCCAACTCGGATCATGGTAGCACCCTCTTCCACCGCAACCTCATAATCTCCGGTCATACCCATAGAGAGAATATCAAATTTCGCTTGGTCAATATTCCCTTTACAGTAATTATCAATGTTTTTTGATTTTATGTCAATAAATAATTCTCGCAATTTCCTAAAATACTTCCTATTTTTTTCAGGATCGTCCACATAGGGTGCAATTGTCATCAATCCTCTTACACGCAGATGGGATAGCTTAAGAAGTTCCTCGATCAGAGGTCCGGTTTCCTCCACAGAAACACCGAATTTGGATTCTTCCTCCGCAATATTAACTTCTACCAGGATATCACAGACCATTGAGAGCTTCTCTGCTGTTTCCTCAATAGCCTGTCCTAAACGGAGTGAATCAACGGAATGGATCAGCACAGCCTTATCAATGACCTGCTTTACCTTGTTTCTCTGCAGATGTCCGATTAGATGCCACCGCATATCCTCATGTTTGCCGTCGCGGAATACCTGATATTTCTCTGATAGCTCCTGAACCTTATTCTCACCGAAATCACGCATACCGAGGGAATATGCTTCTTCTAACATCGGGACCGGCTTCGTCTTACTGACAGCGATTAAGGTTACCTCGGATCTGTCACGCCCGGTACGGTCGCAGGCGGCCTGTATCCGTCTTTCTATCTCTTGAATACGATCTTTCATTCTAAGATGTCCTCCAAAGTGTCAATCTAGTTACCTCAATCATTATAGAATTGGGCAGTATATGTTCCGTTATAACAGTACATACGGCAATCCGATCTCTTTAGTATATGATTTTCTGTTCCACTGCAGTCGATCCGTCCAAGGCGATATGATCATAGAGAGACACCCCGTAGGAGGTGTTCTTCTTTATGATGCAGTAGGAATCGTTCTGATAAAGCGGTTCAATTCTTTTAAACACAGCATATCCCATATTGACATTGAATACTCCGGTTAGTTTCTCTGTTAGGGCAAGCTGATAGCGCTCATCCTTGTCCATTATTTTGATCCAGGTCCCTGTCGGGAATAACCTGGTATCCACATAACCATAGGTTCCGTCATCATAATATTTATCGGTTGGAATAAAGGTATACTTAACTTCCCCATTCTCACTATAGGACTCTTTAACCAGACCATCCTTACCGCTGTCAGCACCCACCGTAAAATATTCCAGCGGTACCAGGTAGAAATCCTTCTCTACGATGGAGGATAGGGGTATTTTATAACCTTTTTCGGCATCTATATGAAGTATTACATCCAGATAACGGTCCTGAATATAATTTGACAGCAGCTTGTCCATCGTAAGCTTGGCATAATACTCAGAACCCCTTTGATAGAGGGTTAAGGCGGCATTCGTTTCCTGACCGTCCTTCTCTATCGTTAAGCCTATGCTTGTTTTGCCGCTTAACACGGAATATTGCTCTTCAGAAAGCGGAAGGATAATTGACCAGGTATCTGAGGTGACCAGCTTATATACCGGAGTGTTCTGGGGAATCATCTCGGCTGTGCGAAGCTGCGTTCTGGCATAGGTATCTGCCTGGAACATCTCCGGTGTAACCTGCTCTGCCGTAATGTCCTCGTAAGAGTCAAGATAATATGTAATAATACCGCTTCCGGCACTTTGGACTACGCCATAGGAATAAGAAAGTCCTGTTTCCTCTTCAATCGTCCGTCCTTCTTCTATCATGGTCTGGTTCAGCAGATCAAGTACGGTGCTCTGGGCGTCCTCTCTGAAGGAATAGACCGGATTAAAATTACTGTCAGAATAATTCGTCCTGAACTTCTCTATCTCATATAGAAACTGACCATTGATCTCTTCGGAAACATCGATGGGTTCCTCGCTGGTCAAAATCATATCCATAATCTGGCGGCTGTCATCTACTGCATAGACCGAGGCGTTCTTTGCGATACGGGCACCATCCTTCTGAAAATAGGAAATATAACCGGCTTTGTCAGACCGTACGATTTCCTCCTCGCGTAATACGAGACCTGTAAAAAGATTATCTTCTACATTAGCACCTTCCTTTACTTCATAGATGGACATATGCTCCTTTGTGAAGTAGAGATAGATGTTAATTGCCATATATAAAAACAGGATCGTAAATATAATGATTCCGATATTAACACTCCTGCGACGCCTGAATTTTACTACTCTTTTGCCATTGCTCAAGGTTAAGCCTCCCGTTCCAAAAAGTACAGTATCATTATACTGAAATTTACTAATAAATACAAGTGGTCTCATTTTTAATTCGAAGATTGAATAAAAACGAAAAATAAGGAAAATATAATATAAGAAATATTTCATGAAGCAGTATTAAGGCTTCAGCGAATAGTATAAAGCAAGAAGGAGGTTCATTTATGAAAACATTGGATTATATTGCATTAATCCTTGTAGCCATCGGAGCTATAAACTGGGGCTTAATCGGATTTTTCGATTTCGATCTGGTAAGAGTCATATTCGGTGATATGAGTATGGTTTCCAGAATTATTTATGCACTTGTTGGTATCTCAGGCTTATATTCTTTAAGCTTCTTCGGCAGATTACGTAATGAAGACTGAGTGGTGAAACATACAAGTGTAAACGCGGGCGCGCTCGTATCATCATAAGCAAGCTTATATATTCTCGCTTTGCCTCCGCGTATATTAAAGAATGCCAGCCTGGCAGGCATTCTTTAATCATGTATTCAAAAGTGTCCGCTTCGCAGACATTTTATGTATCCTGAATTCAAAAATGTCTGCTACGCAGACATTTTATGAATCAGAATAAATTAGGAGCGTCATGATTTAATGACGCTCCTTTATCTGCTATTATTAAACTATCCTATAAGGATACAGTAACATTCTGTTTCAAATTATCCGGAAGCTGATCAAAATTCATAGAAGTACTCAATACAAAATTAACCTGGAACTGGTTGGATATCTTCTCCAGCTTATGATATATATATTCAAGATTTTCATTATTCACATAAGCGATTTTGAGGAAACTGTCCAGATATATGGACTGAATATCATGGTCACAGGAAATGATACCGCAGAGAAATCCGATAAACTCACTTTGATTTTCAATAAGATAATCTGTAATATTTACCAGTCTGATCTTATTGCTTAATTCATACATGTGTTTGTTGTTCTTATCGATATAAACAACATCACCTTTTGCTGTCTTAACCTCTGTGTTTACTTTCTCGATCAGGATTTTGGTCTTTCCCTTACCCTTCTCGCCTGCAATAATCTGTATCATGGTAATCTCCTCCTTATGATGGGCGCATCGTAGATTGCGGTGCCAATAATACTAGATGAATTGATAATCCAACACATCCGCCATGAAGTTGTACTATTTCTATAAAAAATCTTACCTGATAAGGTAATTATAGTACATTACTGACGAAAAGACAACTATAAAATTCCATTCTAGCTCAGTAGAATTAATGACATGGTTTCGTCATTTATCTTATGATTGAGTATAATTTTGACATTTCGGAATAGAGTTTTGTCTCATCCCCCGCTTTCATGATTAAGGAGATATAATTAGAATTATTCTGATCCTGAACCAACACAACCAGACAATTGCCTGCATTGTAAGTGGTTCCTGATTTTCCGCCCTTCATCGTAAGACCTTCGGGCATTTCTTCGCTCTCCTTCAGATAACTGTTCGTGGTCAGGAAGGTCTTTTCCTTCGCATTACCGTTCACATCCTTATATTCGGCAGTATAAGTACTCTGGCCGATTATGGCAAGGAAGGCATCATACTTCATCAGCTCCTGAAAGACCAGGTAAATATCATAAGCCGTAGTATAATGATTATCATCATGGAGACCACTTGCATTTACATAATTAGACTGGACTGCGCCAAGCTTTTTAGCTTCCTCATTCATCAATGCAACAAACTGCTCTTCACTGCCTCCGATATATTCAGCCACAGCAATAGCAGCATCATTGCCGGAATAAACCAGCATACAGTTTAACAGGGTTTCCAGGGTCATGGTATCACCCTCCCCAAAACCGCAGATCTTCGCATAGGGATCGGGAATATGGGAGGCCTGATAACTGATGGTTACGGTATCGGTAATTTCTCCCCGTTTTAAAGCGACCAATGCGGTAAAAAGCTTCGTGAGGCTGGCAGGATATAGCTTCTCATAGATATTCTTGGCGAAAAGTGATTTTCCTCCGGTTACATCAATCAGAAGAGCTGCTTCTGACTCCAGATAATCACTATTTGAGATTACCTCCTCTTCCGGTATCATAACCAAATCCTTACCAAAAAAATCATACTCGGATAAATTATTTCCCGAAGAATATCCATCAGAAGCAACTGTCTCCTGATAGGATAAGAATTGGTCGGAGGATTTTTGGCAGCCTGCCAATAACAGCATTACGACAGCAGTCAGGATCAGATAACGAATTCTCATAGGAATCCACCCTTCATCATAAGTATCCGCTTCGAATCAGGATTTAAATATCTCGCGCCAATCCAGATCTCCACGATCCATTGCTTTGATTAAAAGCTCAGCGGTAGCCAGGTTCGTAGCCAGTGGTATATTATGCTTGTCACATAGCTGGAAGATGTTATTAACATCCGGTTCATGGGATTTCGGTGAAAGCGGATCCCTTAAGAATATCACAAGATCGATCTGGTTGTGTTCAATCTGGGATCCCAGCTGCTGCTCTCCGCCCAGGTGTCCGGCAAGATACTTATGGATGCTTAAATTTGTAACCTCCTCTATCAGACGACCTGTGGTACCGGTTGCAAAAAGGACATGCTTACTTAAGATACCGCGGTAAGCGATACAGAAATTCTGCATCAATTTCTTTTTAGCGTCGTGGGCAATCATGCCAATATTCATGGAAACCTCCATTCTGCCGCCTGAGGCAGCTGTTTATGCTATGCATATATAAGAAATATATTATGATAATTGATTATTACTAAGAGTTACCTCTACTCCCCGGCTTTTTGGGCTGCAGACTGATATTCATAATCATTCCGACGGCAATCATACTGCTCATCAGTGAGCTTAAGCCCGAGCTTAAGAAAGGAAGCGGGATACCGGTATTCGGCAGGATTCTGGTTGCGACTCCGATATTGACGAATACCTGGAAAGCAAACCAGGAGGCAATACCGACAGCAATCAGCATCCCCATCCGATCCGAGGCTCTTCTGGCTGTATTCAGACATAGGAAGATTGCAATTAAAAATAACAGAAGGATGATACAACTTCCGATAAAGCCTAATTCTTCTCCTGCTACGGAGAAGATAAAATCACTCTCAGAGATCGGTACGGTATTATATCCACGAAATTCTCCGGGACCTTCGGTCAGACTCTTGCCTAACAGCTGGCCGGAGCCGATGGCCTGTATCGAATTATCCTGCTGATACATAAGAGCAGGATATTCCTCCGGATTAAGGATTGAGAGGATTCTCTCCTGCTGATAAGGACTTAGCAGTTTTTGATAATCCTGCTGGACATACCAGAAGATACCGACAAAGGCAGGTATCCCGACCAATATCACCGGAAGCATGATCTTCCAGCTTAAGCCCGCACAGAACAGGATTGCCGCAAACACCATCATAATAACGATACTGGTGGACAGGTCCGTCTGTGTCAGAATAAGATAGGTCGGTATTCCCATTGCAATCAGTGAAAGGATTAGAAATACCGCATTATTAATCTTATGCTGGAAAATGGTAAAAAGCTTTGCGAAAAAGATGATGGTTATGATTTTACTGAGCTCGGAGGGCTGGAACTCCATAAACCCCAAATCGAGCCACCGCTGTGCATAGTTTCTGCTGATTCCTACGACTTTAACCAGAATCAGGAGAACTAAATTAATTAGGTAAAATACGATATAAAATTTACTGATAAAATGATAATCAATCAGGGAGATGAAAACCACCATAATCAATGCCATAAAAAAACCAATGATCTGTTTAAGGAAAAGGTTCTCATCCTCCGTTTGTACCTGTTTGATCAGGTAGGAGCCAACGAGGCTCAGGATTGTTATAGTGACGAGCAGTGCATAGTTATATCGTTTAAAATCATAGCTTTTGAATTTGAACATGAAGTAATCATCCTTATTTCTTAGAAGGCCTGATATCCTTGATCGGAATATTCGCAAACAGGGCAGGAACGGTACCGTTGTTGGATTCGGACTCTGTCTGTGTAATCTTAATATCCAGTCCCTCTAAGTCTATTTCTATATATTTTGATATCACGGCAATGATATCATTCTTAATTTGTTCCATGATCTCCGGTGAGCAACCGGCACGATCCGACACCAATACCAGCTTCAACCTGTCCTTTGCAATACTGCCGGTTCCTTTTTTCTTGAAAAAATCTGCAAAGCCCATTATGAATACCTCCCCCTAGTTTTTCTTTCGTTTACCAAACAGTTTGCCAAAGATAGATGATTTACCGTTCAGATCCATAAACGGCACATCCTCTCCTATAATCCTTCTGGCAATATTCATATATGCCTTTCCTGCTAAAGTATCGGAACCTACCAACGGTTCACCCTGGTTGGTGGAAACAACAATGTTTTCATCATCAGGAACAATACCGATTAAATCGATAGCAAGAATCTCACAAACATCCTCGCTGGACATCATATCTCCCCGTTTAACCATATCCATGCGAAGACGATTTACAATCAGGTGGGACTGCTTCAATTCATTTGCTTCTAAGAGCCCAATGATACGGTCCGCATC
>JAEZJW010000150.1 GCA_023415595.1 Bacillota bacterium | reverse complement strand
GCTTCTACCATCGCAATTCCTCCTGCTTTTGGTGTGCCGTCTTAACTATCCTAAAGTATACATCAATATGCACAAGTTTTCAACTTGATTTTATTTACTTTTTACATATTACCTTAGGTAATAGGTTTCAAGTACTCCAAAAACAGTTTGAGATATAACCTTCTCACTTATTAAAATATGCATCAAAGATCTCACTTGCGATAGGAACAGCATAATCACTTCCCGTTCCCACACTTTCCACAATGATGCTGACGGCGATCTGAGGGTCCTTTGCCGGAGCAAATCCGATAAACCAGGCATGGGCCGGTTTCCCGCCATCCTGATCCGCAGAGCCGGTCTTTCCGGCTGCTTCGATATTAAGTGACTCCAGGTCCTTCGCAGTTCCGCCGGTTACGACACCCCTCATCAGCTCGGTCAGATAATCTGCTTCCAGAATAGACATCGGTTTTGAATAAGACTGGGGTTGAAAACTTTTTACCGTGGCTCCATCGGCATTTTCAATATGATCAACCACATAGGGCTTCATCATGATTCCGCCATTCGCTACTGTGGATGCTATTAAGGCATTGTGGAGCGGAGTTACCAGCGTCTTTCCCTGTCCAATGGCTGTCTGCATCGCTTCCTTTACACCGGAGCTGCCCATCTTTAGTTCAAAACTGCTGATACTGCTCGTCATATTCACCGGCAATGGTTTGTTGTACAGGAATTCCTCGCAGAGCTCCCGATACCCGGTGATATCCAGTTCCTTTCCAATGGTGGCAAAGGAGGTATTGCAGGATTTTGCAAAGGATTTCTTCAAGTCCACTTCCCCATGGGCTTTGTTGTTATAGCAATGGATCACCATGCCATCCTCTTCGGTACTCCCGTCACAATCGTATTCATAATCCAGATAATCGTAATTTTCCCTGATAAATTCCAGAGTGGTCAGAACCTTAAAGGTGGACCCCGGTGGATACAAGCCCTGAGCAGCACGGTTCAAAAGCGGAGATTTGGTCTCCTCATCCGCTACCAGCTCCTCCCAAAGTTCGTTAATCTGATTCGGATCATAGGAGGGCTTCGATGCCATTGCCAGGATCTTGCCTGTGGAGGGCTCCATCACTACGACAGCTCCCCTGTTCTTCCCCAAAGCATCATAGGCAATCTGCTGGAGTTCTACATCCAGAGTCGTCACGATGTTATACCCGACGTTCTTCTCACCGACCAGATCATGATACATATTATCAAAGGAATTAACATTGGAGGTAAGCAGTCTGATATTCTCGCTCTCCTCGAGACCGCTGAGGCCCTTCTGAGACCGTCCCACAACATGAGCAAACATTTCACCGTAGGGATAATTCCTTGTTTCACTCCCTTTGCCATCTACCAGTGTCTCGGCTAGAATACTGTAATCAGAGGCAAGGATTTTCCCTCTGATCACCCGGTCCGACAGAATCTCCTCTCTCCGGTTATAGGTACTGTTGATGATGTCTTTACTTCGAAACAACAGGAAATAGGAAAAATATCCGACAACCAGTACAAATAATCCGATAAAGATATATATCACAGAGAATAAAGTCTTCCTCTGGTTCTTATTCTTATCATCACCCGATATCATTGCTCCTCCTTCACCTCCGTTTCCATAGGAACTTCTATCTCCTTCATTTCCATATGCTCTTCTTCTGCTTCCTTCCTGATCGCATAGCCCTTTAAGTACACTCCCTGAATGACCATGAACATCAGAATGGTTGCAAATACGGAGCTGCCTCCGGAGCTGATCAACGGAAGGGTGACCCCGGTGGAAGGGATCATCTTAATGACACCTCCGACTGATAAGAATACCTGAAAGCCAAACATGACGGAAAAGCCTGCTGCCACCAGCCGGTAGAACATATCCTCCAGCTTCAGGGAGATATTAACCATCACGATGAAGCAATTCATATATACCAGCATAATACAGATCGCAAATAGTCCACCCAGCTCCTCCGCAATGGCTGCGAAGACAAAATCACTGTCTACGACCGGTATGCTGGTGGGTAAACCCCGTTTAAGACCCATGCCGAACCATCCTCCGGTTCCGATGGCAAACAGGGATTGAGAGATCTGATAACCCTCCTTATCAATGTAAGTAAATGGGCTTCTCCAGGCCATCACCCTCACCTTGACATGGTCAAAAAGCCGATATGCTACCATGGCAGCCAAGCTTCCCCCTGCCAGTCCTGACAGCAGATAAACCGGCTTAGCGGTAGCACTATACAGCATAAATATATAGGTTACAAAGAAAATCAGTGCACCTCCCAGATCCTTCTGAAGAACCAGGATCAAAACCATCGCACCGGCCATAACCGTAACAAAAATTACTCTCTTAAGGTCTGTACCCTTGATGAACATGGAAGCGATACACAGTACGAACAGGAGCTTCACAAGTTCAGAGGGCTGGAAGCTGAAGCCTGCAATATTCAGCCAGTTTGTGGCACCGTACTTCGTCGTACCCATGAATAACACTACAGTCATCATCAGAATTCCTGCAATTCCATAGACCCATCCGAATTTTCTGAGGTAGCCTACCCGGCGGATAATGACCGGAACAAAGATACAGATTGCAGCAGCGAGAGCAACAAAAGCCACCTGTCTGACTGCCTTATCGAAGGATAATCTGGCAAGTACGATGAATCCGATCGCCAGCAGAAGCAGCATATTCCGGAGCAACAATTTCGATAGTCTCCGATAGAAGGCCTGGTAGAAGCCGAGGATCAGAATAAATAGAAATACCTCCACTCCATACAACACCAGCACTTTATCACTGAAGCCTTGAATATATAAGGCGAAGTGCCCGGTAAAATGTATCGCAAAGATAAACAGTGTCAGGAGCCTGTAATCGCTTTCCTGCTGCTCCTTCTTCCTGCTTCGGAAGGTTCTGAAGCTATAGAAGACATAAGCACTTATCATTAAGATCAGAAGATATTTAATCAGTTGGACGACCAGATACATGCATCCCACCTCCCTTTCCTTTGCTGTCTGCTATTCTACCCCTCGCTTAAAATGCCCTGCGGTAAGGTTCTCAGCGGACAGTTCAGTATGTCTTCCTTTATGATACCCGGAAATGAAGGCCCTAATTACCTCTCCGGTCTCCTGTGTTGTCTCCATCGTAAAATCCAAACGTAAGCCACGGGGCTTCAGAGCCATCACTTCCCCTGCATATCGCAGTAAGGACAGACATTGTCCGTTTAATATCACATTATAGCAACCGTTACAATTGGTTTGTACATAAAACTTTTTCCCCATGCGGTCAATCAGATAATCCTTCCTAAGTTCCCCTGCCTTACACCTTAAGCAGCCCTCTGTGCTCTCATGGAGACATTGGACGGAAACCATCAGGGGCAGGTAACCATAGACCACTATATCACAATCATTTATTCCGAGGGTGCTTAACTCCCTCGCGTTTAATTCAAGCGGAGCGGTATAATGGTTAATTCCCTTCTCTCTGTAGAATTCCTTAGCCTCCTGATTGAACACATATACATTATGATTTAAGATGATTTCCTTAGCTTCAGGTCCTTCCTTCATTAACGACTGAAGCAGGGCAATCTCTTCAAGATTCTTAACAATATATCCACTGATCCCCGGGCTGTCCCCGAGCTTCTTCAGACTCACTGACAGACGTTCAAAGATATTCTGTCTGCAGATATGAGGCAACATCAGATAGAAGCCCTTCCCGGCGGCTTCACAAGCCTTAGCCATCTCTGACAGCTCCTCTGCTTCGAAGCCATCATAATCCCCATAAATTGAGGTTACCTCAAAAAATTTAAGTGTCTCCAAAAACTGCGCCATAGTCCGTACAGATACGCAGAGATAGGGTACTACTGTGTCAGTGCTTCTCGGAGAGGATGACAGCTCGTCTGTTTTCGCTTGAATCGCCCTGTTCTCAGTCCCATCCCCTTCTTCAGACGACGCTGTCTCCGGAATGGTTCCCTTACTTCTGCGATAGTAATCTAGGATAGCCGTCTGTAGCTTCCCGACTGCTGCTCTGCGAAGCTCATTCAGCCAGGCCACAGGCACGAAGATATTCTCTCCCGCATCTATCTTAAGCTCATCCAGACAGAACAAGGTGTCTCCGAGCTTCTTAAGCGGCTCAGCCAGCTTCTCACTGGTCATGGGCTGATTTTTCGCCTCCTGAACCGTCTGCTGTGATACCGTAACACTGATCTTTCGATCACATAAAGTAAGGGTGAGTTCTTCCCCCAGTCTGGCTGTAAGGTGACCGGTGATTCCTCTTTTCCTGTCCTGATTAAGATAGGTTTCCGTGATTCGGCTCAGAAGCTCATTGTTCTTCGTCCGGTATACTGCCGCTCCCTTATGGACTGCTCTTAGATCCGCTTTCCCCTTATCCCGTTCTGCGGGAGGTCTGCCGACATTGGTTGTCAGAGTTTCGCCCTTCTGCTTCCCATCCTTTAAGGTGAATTCGTAGCCGGCCTCTTCCTCTCCACTCCTGATCTCCAGGATATCCTGTGCATTTACCGATTCCTTCAGGGTGATCATTACCTGGCTGCCCTTTACGGAGGTTACGTC
>JAEZJW010000124.1 GCA_023415595.1 Bacillota bacterium | reverse complement strand
CAAGCATTGCAAAACCTGTCTGACGGCATGCATAAATATCGGAATGATCTCCGAAGATGGATAAAGCATGGCTGGCTACCGCACGGGCAGATACATTGATAACGCCCGGAAGTAATTCACCTGCGATTTTATACATATTCGGGATCATAAGTAACAAGCCCTGTGATGCAGTAAATGTAGTAGTTAAAGCACCTGCTGCCAGAGAGCCGTGAACTGCTCCTGCCGCACCTGCTTCTGACTGCATCTCAACTACCTTAACCTCTTGCCCAAAGATGTTCTTTTTACCCTCTGCGGCCCATTTGTCGGTCGCTTCAGCCATATTCGAGCTAGGCGTAATCGGATAGATTGCTGCAACATCGGTAAATGCATACGAGACGTGAGCCGCAGCAGTATTACCATCCATTGTTTTCATTTTCCTTGCCATTTGGAATGTCCTCCTTAAAATTTGAACACGTATACCAAACAATCTGGTATGACTCATTTTATGTTTTTATTCGTCGATTCATTATTATAACACATTATATAAAATTATGAAACATAAAAAATAGATAACATTCAAATTTTCTGTGAATTATTTGTTAGCTAAACTGTATGAAACTTTTACCAATGGTCAGGAAAAATGTACCAAACACTAAGACTCACTGTAAAACAGCAAAATAATTATCTCTATATAAATATCGTATCCTTCTCCAAAGAGTAGTAATAAACATGATCTGATAGGACTTCTTCTTCGGCCACCTGCGTACGGTTGACCTCCTCCACCATTTTACTAAGGGCTTCCACCTTCATATTCCTGTCTCTGGGAACCAGAATAATCTCATGGATACTGCTTGGAAGAAGATACAAATCAGCATTTAGCTGTCTGGCAAAGTTTCGGATGACATCCTTGTATAATAGACAGGATGCGCCGTTTATTCCCTTCCTGTTCGTCAGAATATACATCATCGGCCGGACTTGCCTAACTTCCTTCCCCTGTGGATCACTTTCCAAGGAAAGTAATTGTTTCATTTCCTCTGCTTCACCGGGAGCTGTGTCCTTTAATATCCCCAGCAGGACCTCCTCCATGCTTTTAATCGAAGGCGGGAACAGCTTCTCAGTATTCTGCACTGCCAGATCTTTTAGTTTCTCCGGTGTCACCTCCCAAAGCCTCATATGCTCATTTGTGATTCTTATAGTTCCAATACCCTCCTCATCATCCCTCACCAGGCAGTGGAAGGTAACTGCCAGGTCCAGATAGCGAAAATACGGTACCGTCTCAAGCAGCTTCTGATTCTTCTCGAAGCTTACCAGCCGATAAAAAATATAAGACTTCATTTCTTCCAGTACGTAAGAAAAATCCTGATTTAGCTCCGGTTCTGAATAGCTGTTATAAATAATGCAGAGCCTGTCAGCAATCTCTTCCAGGGATACTCCTTCCAGGTAAGCATCATAATATGGCTTCAGATAGATATTCGGTGCGATGTTAATATCCTCCTTACGGACTACCAGGCTATGAAGCTCCAATGAGTTATTCTTCATTACCTTATAGATCCGCACATCATAACCATCCCCCATCCTTTCCTTCATGATCAATTGTACGGTACTGACGAAGGTATCATAATCCAATGTCTCTTCCATCAAAACTGACAGCATAAATTACCTCCTATAATGATATTCTTATGAGCAGCCTAAGCCACAGATTAGAATCTAAGCTATCTGGCTGTATAACTTGTTCTTGTTTGGGAATTAATGATTGCAGATGTGCACTGCAGGACTTAGAAATCAGGAAAATATAATTAGAAAAGTTAAAAAGAGTTGATGCCGGGTCCAACGTTCAGGAATCTCCCAGATCAAGAATATTGTAACAAAAAAGCCTGCCGGAGGCAAGCTTTTACATGTCATATTTTTACATAATCTTTTTGTATGATTATTGACGGATAACGATCCGCACTCAGTGCAATCAGCACCTGGGAAGGTGCGTAGAAGGTCCACATAAGGATGGTCGCCATACGGTATATGAGCTCCGCTGTTTTCCCCGTAAAAGGTATAAAACCGGAAAGATTAAACAGTCCTACATTGATATCGCATAGCAGGAACAGTACCAGTCCCGCGGCAAATATTGTATTACTGACCACACGAGGCTTCAGGGCAGCCAGACGGACAGCCGTTAATACGTTATGGACCAGACATACAAAGTAGAATACAGAAGCAATCAGTAAATTGTCCGGTCTTACCTCTGTGAAGAACAGTCCGAGGAGGATGATTAATGCAAACACCAGCTCTGTTGTCAGTCGGTGGAAGAAGGAGGCTAGGAAGCCTGTCTTCTCCGGCAGGCCTCTTCTTAGGTTATCACTTGCCTTCAGTCTGATCCCGTATAGCTGCTGGACAATCAGAAAGGAGCCAACACCGAAGATATATGCTTCTGTCGGAAGAAACAGAATAATAAAATCAGAAACCAGCGTAAAGAAAAGTGCGGAACGGACCAGCAGCAAATCCCTGGCTCCGTTTCCCTCTCTCCCAAATAATGCGTATAGAAAACAGAATAGGATGATGCTAAACTTTATTCCTGTTGATAAACTGATGCCGTCTCCCCTCAGATCCAGAAAAAGGAAGGCTGCATAGCAGCCTCCCTGAATTGTAAGAAAGAAAGGTAACCTGCCGGCTTTCATTCTGACCTCCTTTCGCTGCTTCACAGCAGCGCAAAAAGCCCGGAAGAGCAGCGAAATATTATCCCTATTCTCAACTTATTCATTTTTCATATCATTCAGCCGGTTCTTCAGAAATTGCTCTGCCATATCCTTTGGTACCGGCTTGCTGTATAAGAAGCCCTGTGCCTTATTGCAGCTGGCCTCCTGTAAAAATTGCTCCTGGTCATCCCGTTCCACACCCTCGGCTATGACAAACAGATCCAGATTTTTCGCCAGTGTAATGATCGTCTGGATGATTCTCTGGTCACACTGATCCTCCATTACGGTATCTAAGAAGCTCTTATCAATCTTCAGGTTGCTGACCGGTAACCGCTTCAGGTAATTCATGGAGGAATAACCTGTACCAAAGTCATCCAGAGAGAAATTCACACCGATCTTTCTAAGCTCTTTAATTGTGGAGATGGTATATTCCAGATCATCAAGTGCTACCGTCTCGGTAATTTCCAGTTCTAATCTGCTGGGATCAATTCCCGCCTCTTCAATTGTATCAAACACCAGCTTAACAAAATCCTTATCCTTAAATTGCCTTGCTGATAGATTTACAGCCATATTAATATCGTTATAGCCTTCGTTGGTCCACTGCTTCAGTTGCCTGCAGGCTGTAAGAAGCACCCACTTACCGATCGGTACGATCAGCCCTGTTTCCTCTGCCAGATAGATGAATTCATCAGGTCCGACTAATCCTTTGGTGGGATGATTCCAGCGAATCAGTGCTTCGAACCCTACTACCTTCTTCGTCTCAAGGTCCATCTGAGCCTGATAGAACAGGATAAATTCATCCCGCTCGATTGCTTTTCTGAGCTCAGATTGGGTCTCTATCTTCTCCGTCAGCTTCTGGTTGAAGGTGTAATCGAAATAAGCATAAGTATTCTTCCCATTTGCCTTAGCAACATACATTGCCGAGTCCACGTTTTTGATCAGCGTCTGTGAAGTCTTCCCATCCTTCGGAGCAAATGCGACTCCGATGCTGACGGTAACAAAGTATTCCTTCGTTGTCAGGATAAAGGGGTAACTGAATACATTCCGGATTTTACGTATTTTCTCTTCATAAGAAACCGTATCCTTCAGGTTTTGGGTTAACACAATGAATTCATCCCCGCCTATCCTTGCCAGGTAGTCGTTCTCATCCATTGCCTGCTTCAAGCGGTAGGTCACATCAATCAGCAGCTCATCTCCATAGGAGTGTCCGAGGGTATCATTGATATTCTTGAAGTTATCCAAATCAATATCCATGATTCCCACGATTTCTTCATTGCGGATCGTCAGCATTACATTATCAAGCATTTCGGTAAATGCAGTTCTGTTCGGAAGCTCTGTGAGATAATCCGTATAAGCCAGCTTCTTCATATTATCCCTGTTCCTATACAGCTCATCGTATTTCACTGTCAGATCATTCAGGGAATGTAAAGAAGCTTCATAAACCGACTCAAGTTCTCGGTATTCATCCTTCAGTTTCTTATATTCCTGATCTGTCTGATCCTGAATCCGCCTCGACTTCCGAAGCCGGAAGAATAGAAGCATCATCCACAGCAGTATCCCGATTGCAGCCGCTAATACTACGGCAACAGCCGTCTGGTTAAACCCATAAGCACCCATACTTCCTCCAATGGTTTGTCATACGCTCCCCAAACGTATTTTATCTATAGTAATCTGTTATCTCTTAGAAGCTAAATATTCATCAATCCCTTTGGCTGCCGCTGTCCCTGCCCCCATTGCAAGAATAACAGTAGCAGCTCCGGTCACCGCATCACCACCGGCAAAGACTCCTTCCCTGGAGGTCTGCCCGGTTGTTTCATCAGCAATGATGCATCTGTATTTATTGGTAGCGAGTCCTTGTGTGGTAGAAGAAATCAACGGATTAGGACTGGTTCCGAGGGACATAATCACCGTGTCCACATCCAGAACGAATTCCGATCCCTTCTTCTCAACCGGTCTTCTTCTTCCTGATTCATCCGGTTCGCCAAGCTCCATCTCTACGCAGCGCATTCCGGATACCCAACCGTTCTCATTCACCAGAATCTCTGTCGGATTGGTCAGCAGCTTAAAGATGATGCCTTCCTCCTTCGCATGATGTACCTCTTCCACTCTGGCAGGAAGCTCAGCTTCACTTCTGCGGTATACGACATAAACCTCAGCCCCGAGACGTAATGCAGTTCTCGCAGCATCCATCGCAACATTGCCGCCTCCTACGACAGCAACCTTATTGCCTGTGATAATCGGTGTATCATAACTGGAATCAAATGCCTTCATCAAGTTATTTCTGGTAAGATATTCATTTGCGGAGAATACACCGTTCGCATTCTCACCGGGAATCCCCATGAATTTCGGAAGACCTGCTCCTGAGCCGATAAATACAGCTTCAAAGCCCTCCTCATCCATCAGTTCGTCTATCGTTACGGATTTACCTATGATTACATTGGTCTCAAGCTTAACGCCTAATGCCAATACATTCTCAACCTCAGTTCTTACCACACTGTTCTTGGGCAGTCTGAATTCAGGAATACCATATACAAGAACTCCGCCCGGCTCATGCAGTGCTTCAAATATTGTTACATCATAGCCCATCTTCGCCAGCTCACCTGCACAGGTAAGTCCTGCAGGACCGGAGCCGATCACTGCGACCTTAATACCCTTCTTCTCCTTCGGCATCTCAGGGATAATGTTATTCTCTCTGGCCCAGTCAGCTGCAAAACGCTCCAGCTTACCGATCGAGACCGGATCTCCCTTAATACCACGGATACAGCGTTCCTCACACTGGCTCTCCTGCGGGCACACTCTTCCGCAAACTGCCGGAAGTGCGGAGTATTTTCCAATCACCTTAAATGCAGCTTCGACATCTTCGTTCACAATCTCCTTAATAAAACCCGGAATATCAATGGAAACCGGACATCCGGTAACACACTTCGGATTCTTGCACTGTATACAGCGTTCTGCTTCAGCTTTCGCTTCTTCCATATTGTAACCAAGGCACACCTCATCAAAATTATGAGCACGTACCTTAGGATCCTGCTCCTTGATCGGAACCTTCTTTAAAACATCCATACTATATCCTCCATATTGCCGCAATTAACATGTTTCTATTGCTATGTGAAGCTTACTCCACACAGGGCTTATTCTTCGTGGCAGCCACACTCTTTGCTATGGTGAGTATCTCCTTCTTTCTCACGAAGGACCTTCTTCCCCTCTTCTGACTTATACATCTGAGACCTTTTCATCGCTTCATCGAAATTGACTAAATGGCCGTCAAACTCGGGACCATCCACGCAGGCGAATTTAACTTCGTTTCCGACGGAAAGTCTGCAGGCACCGCACATACCGGTACCGTCCACCATAACCGGATTCATGCTTACAATGGTCTTAATTCCTAATTCTTTGGTGAGTATACAAACGAATTTCATCATAATCATCGGACCGATGGCGATGACGAGATCGTACTTTTTCCCCTGGTTCTGCACAAGATCTTTAATGCAATCGTTTACATTCCCCTTGAAGCCATAGGAACCGTCATCAGTTGTTATGTAAACATTCTTTGCATATTCCTTCATTCTGTCCTCAAGAATGATCAGTTCCTTGTTTCTGGCGCCGATAACACAGTCCACATCATAGCCGTTCTCCTTCATCCATTTAACCTGAGGGTAAACAGGAGCCGCACCGACGCCTCCGGCTACAAATAATATATTCTTTTTAAGAATCTCTTCCCTTGGCTCATCAATTAACTCTGATCTGTGTCCGAGAGGTCCGGTAAAATCCCGGAACGCATCCCCTACTTCATATTCCGCCATTACTTTCGTGGAAGATCCGATGGCCTGAAATACAATTGTAACTGTTCCGGCTTCTCTGTCATAATCACAGATTGTTAATGGAATTCTCTCACCCTTCTCGTCCTTCTTAACAATAACAAACTGACCGGGATAACAGTTCTTCGCAACTCTGGGAGCCCTGACATCCATCAGATAAATGGAATTAGCAAGAC
>JAEZJW010000119.1 GCA_023415595.1 Bacillota bacterium | reverse complement strand
GCTGTAACGGTTCCGTTCTGATCAACTGTGGCTACCGATTTCTTATAAGAATCCCAGGTGACTTTGCTGCCAGTACCGAGTACCTTTAGCGGAAAGGTATCCCCTGCCTTTAAGGTAACAGCACGGGTATCCATATCCAGGATCTTAACCTTAGAAGTGAATTTCTTACCGTTCACGGAAGCGGTAATGGTAACAGCTCCGTAATTTTTCGCAAATATTCTGCCATTGCTTGATACAGTAGCAATCGCTGGATTACTGGAGACCCACTTCACAGGCTCGGTTGCTCCAAGCATTTTCAGGGTCTTAATATTACCTGACCAGCCGTTTACCTCCATTACTACAGAGGGCTCGCTGATATCCAAGACCGATACCTTACTGATAACCTTCTTTCCGTCTACTTCTGCTGTTACGGTAGCATTTCCTGCGGCAATCGCTTTAACCTTACCGGTATCGGATACGGTGGCAATCTTGCTGTCACTGGTGGACCAGGTTATCCTTTCACTGGTGCCCCAGAGAGCAAGCTGAGCAGTGCTTCCGGGTGTTAAACTCAGATTCTTCTTGTTCATCTGAACCACAGTTACCTTACAGGTCAGTGTCTTACCTGCAACCTTTACTGCAATTGTTGTACTTCCATATCCCTTTGCCGTAACACGGCCGCTAGCGGATACAGTAGCAACCTTACTGTTTCGGGAGTAGAAGCTGGCTCTGCTTGTGGTTCCCTTAACACGAATCGTCTTATAATGACCAAGCTCTAGGGTGAATTCCTTATCATCGATCGTAATCGAACTTGCGGCCTGAGCGGTATGTATATCATTAGTAAGTGGCAGTGCTGATAATGCAGTGATACTGAACAATAGTAT
The DNA here is from genome assembly GCA_023415595.1 of Bacillota bacterium. GTDB lineage: Bacteria > Bacillota > Clostridia > Lachnospirales > Lachnospiraceae > Mobilitalea. Next base: position 35,862 of record JAEZJW010000119.1, on the reverse strand, counting down.
CCCTGTAATGAGTTTACGTAGTTTCTGCATACGAATGATCCTCCTTATTCTCTAGTGATCATAGCTACCATAGCTATAACTTGTTGATGTCAGTGAGTTACTTGATTTGCAGCAGGCAGTCTTATGGAAGTCACTGCCATTGGGATTGTATTACATCCTTTTACTGAAATTCCTAATTCATTATAGACTATCTAGAAAACAAGTTCATTATATAATTTTTGGAACTGCTTAAATCTCTATCAACCCAATTTATCGAGTTAAGTAAAAATGCACATTTCAGTTGGAGTGGTAATTGTGGAATTTATACATAAATAATCGCTCTAGGCCAGGTTTTTGAATTATGTTCTATAAGATTTACACGTTTAGATGGAAAAGTAATCCTTGGAACTGATACAAGTAGTATAAAAGTTAAACCTTACGAAAAGGTCTTATTAATACTATAATTAACTCATCGATAGGCCACGGTGTCACAGCACTATATACATCTTAGGGACTTGCATTAACAGTAAGGTGAAACAATACCGGAACTATTGTAAATGATGTTAGAAGCTTTAAAAAACACGTATGGAGGGTAAGAGAATGACAAAAACAAAAAAAGCGTTAGCATTACTTTTGTCAGTAGCATTGATCGGCGGCTCAATGGCAGCCTGCAGCAAGAGCGATGACAAAGAAAAAGACACAACGTCAAAGCCTGCTACGTCTGAGACTACACCGGATACATCATCCGAAAAAGCAGAAGAGCAGCAAGAACAGAAAGAACCTGTTACCATGGAGACCATTACTGTATGGTCCGATAATGCACATGAGAAAGAATTAAGAGATAAGCAGATCGCAGAATTTAATGAAACCGTTGGTAAGGAATTAGGAATTAATATCGAGTATACGGTATATGGAAGCAACTTCACCGACACAATCAAGATTGCAGCTCAGGCTGGTGAGGCTCCCGACTTATTCAGATCCGACTCCAAGTGGATGCAGGATTTCGTTAACGCTGGTTACCTTACACCAATTGAAGACCTGCCCGGCAGCGAAGAGCTCTTAAGCAAGTATTCCAGTCTGGTTAATAATCAGGCACATGTATTCAACGGCAAGACCTATACATTACCTTATAACCTGACAACCTATGGCTTTGTAGTCAACAAGGATTTATTTGCAAAATGCGGTCTGACTGAAGCAGATTATCCGAAGACCTGGGCTGATGTACAGGCAGTAGCGAAGAAGATTACAGAAGCATCTAACGGAACAGCATACGGCCTTGGCATCGCACCGAGTGCTCTTTGGACTATTACATCCTTCTATACCATGGGTGCAGGACAGAACATCGGACACTATGGTTTTGACTATGCAAAACAGCAGTTTGCTTACTCCGATTACAATCCTTTGATCACTGCAATCGATCAGATGGTTGCTGACGGCAGCATAATCCCCGGTTTCGAGACCATGGACGCAGATATGCTCAGAGCACAGTTCTCTGCAGGCACAATCGGTATGATGGGAGCAGCAAGCTTTGACGTAGCAGTTTACAACACCCAGTTCCCTGCACAGATTGATTGGGAAGTAATCGATATCCCTACCTTCGATGGCAATCCTCCGAAGTATAAGGCATTTGGTAACCCGACCAACCTTCTCTGCGTAGGTACGAAGGCAATGGAGCATCCCGAGAAAGTATTAAAGGTTCTTGAGTTCTTCTATGACGACAAGAATGCAGCACAGATGTATGAGGAAGGCTTATATATCCCTGTAAGAAGCGAAGCAGTTGCGCTTGCAACTAAGCAGCCTGAGATGAAGAACTTCTCCAAGTTTGCTAACTTCAGCGAAATCTTTACCATGGCTCCTGTACCGGATACTCTGATTCAGTTCGAAGGTGAGACCTACCGTGATGCAATTGCTAATATGTGGACTGATCCTGCATTAAATGATGTAGAAAAGACCATGAAGGAAATTGATGATAAGTACAATGCCGCTTTAGCAAAGGTAGACCCTGCGACCTTAGCATTATATAAGCTCGCTGACGGTGTTACAATCGAAAGAACAAAATAATAATGATACTGCTTTAATTTATCATGGAACAATGGCATCTGCCATTGTTCCATGAAATTAAATAAGACATCAAGGACGACAGCTAATAGTAACAACTAAGGTATGACAAATAAGGAACGACATCCTAGGAACGACAAGCAAATTACACCATGCATTATGGTTTGGGCGGCCACCCGGATCCAAATCTGCGATGTTCCGGCCAGTGTATACCTGTTTACGATGGAACACCTGATTCCGGATCCGGGTTTTAGCTCAAGCTCTGATGCTATCCGATGCTGTTGGTTAATTCTCCAGATCAATCAGTGTGGCAAAGAAGCGCTATGGAAAAATGGGAAGAAGGAGATAACAAGTGAAAACAAAAAATAAAGACATATCAATTAGAGTCAAGTGGATAAAAAGAGATTCCACTCAAGCGGTTTTAATGCTGGCACCTATGTTGATCGGTTTCGTACTGTTTACATATGTACCTATCTTATATATCTTAAGATACGCATTTTATAATTCGAACGGATTTACTGAGACCTTTGTGGGTTTTGATAACTTTGTTCGTGTTTTTTCCAGAGATCGTGCGTATTGGAATGGTCTGTTGAATACGATTATACTTACTTTCGGTAAACTTGCTGTTGAGATACCGTTAGCACTTTTACTGGCAGTTTTACTTAATAGAGGGCAGAAGGGTACCGGATTCTTCCGTATCACATTATTCTTACCGACCGTCATCAGTGCGGCTATCGCAGGTTTGATTTTCTCTCTGATGTTTGCATCCTTTAATGGTACGGTGAATGGGCTCTTACAGAGTGCCGGCCTGATTGACAAGCCGATCAGCTGGTTCAGCTTCAAGGGTACCGGATTATTCGTTATCGGTTTTGCTTCGGTATGGAATAACTTCGGTATTAATATGATTTTCTTCCTGATGGCGTTACAGAGTGTACCGAAGGAGCTTTATGAATGTGCGGATCTGGATGGTGTTAATCCGATCCAGAGATTTTTCAAGATTACACTGCCGATGATCGGACCTACCTTCCAGGTGGTATTATTGAATGCAATCGTAGGAAGCCTTAAGATGGCCGATTTGATCCTGTCAACAACAAACGGTCAACCCGGTGGTAAGACAGAGGTAGTTATGACCTATGTATTCAAATACTTCTTCGGTTATGACGGAAGAAAGATTGAAGTTGGTTATGCATCCTCAATGGCCTTGGTAACCGCAGTGGTACTTGCTTTGATTTCCCTGGGATATATGAAATCCAGTAAGAAATTAGGAAAGGCATATTAAGGAGGGAGGTTCAACATGCATCGTTATAAACTTAAGAAGCTCAGCGGAAATGCTTTCGTATACATCACACTATTTCTAATCTTCATCATTACGATATTTCCCGTATTTTATACCTTCATGGGATCCTTCAAGAGCAATATGGAACTCCTGACAAACGGCAGAAGTATCATACCCTCCAAGTTTATTTTGGACAATTATACACAGGCCTGGAAACTGGCAAACTTTAAGCAATATACCTTCAACAGCTTATTCCTTTCCTTCTTCATCGTGGTCGGCACCATCATCACCAGTACGGTTGCAGGCTATGTATTTGAAAGAGGTCAGTTCAAGGGTAAGAATGTGATCTTTGCTATGGTCATTTCCTCCATGTTTGTTGCCTTAGGAAGCCTTACGCTATATCCACAGCTGATGATAGCAAAGTTTTTCGGCATTAATACCTCCTTATGGGGAGTAATAATCATCCGTGTGTTCGGTATGAATGTGACCAACCTGTTCGTGACGAGATCCTATATCCGTACCGTATCACCGGAAATAGATGAGTCAGCGAAGGTGGATGGCTGTACCTTCTTCCGAATCTACAGAAGCATCATCTTCCCGTTATTAAAGCCCCTGATTGCAACACTGGCAATCCTTGAATTCAGATTTGCCTGGAACGATTACCTGATGCCGATGGTATTTACCTTAAGCAACCCGAAGCGTATGCCTCTGGTCGTTGGTATCATGAACCTGAAGGGCTCGGGAGCAGCAGCTTCCTCCTGGAACTTAATGTTAGCCGGTACAGCAATTGCAATCATTCCGATGGTATTGGTATATGCGATTTTCAACCGTTATTTTATCCAAGGCTTGACGGCAGGAGCTGTGAAAGGCTAAAGCACAGCAACAGCTGATTATGCTGATTGCATAGCTGACCCGCTGTGTGTACAATACAGATAACGAGATTGCTTTTATAATAAAATAATAAAAATGAAGAGAGGAATTAAAAATGACAAATCAAGAATTAATCAAAGAACTGAGAAGATACCGTAATGCAGATTTATCGGATGCAATGGATGCATTGGGTCTGGTGGACAAAGGAACCATGGATGAGAAGATGAGACCTCTCCGTGCCGGTATTGAATTCAAGGGCTTCGCCCACACAGTTAAATTACTGCCCAAACAGGACTATGTGAAGGCATGTACCACCGTTGAGGAGTGGAGAGAAGAATTAAGTAAGGGCTGCAATGATATCTATAACTTCGTGGATACAGTTACTAAGGAAAACGGCAAGGATATGGTAATCGTGGTTGATATGGATGGCATCCGTGGTGGTGTCTGGGGTTCCGAGATCTCCATGACGATGATGGAACGCGGCGTGGAAGGCTTTGTCATTGATGGTGGCTGCCGTGACTCCTACGAAACTAATCTGGAGAAGGCTCCTGTATTCTGCACCAGAAGAACCTACACCCATGCTTATGGCCGTGTTACCAGAGGCTCCATCGGTACCCCGGTTAACTGTGCAGGTGTAACTGTAAAGGAAGGCGATATCATCTGCGGAGATGATGACGGTGTTCTTGTAATTCCGAGAGAGGTTGCAGAGGACGTTATCAAGTTTGCTAAAATGCAGTTAGAGGATGATATTAAGGTAAGAACCGAGCATTACAGAAACCTTGGCTTAGAGCCCGATGAATCACTGGAAAGATTAATGAGATAATTAAGTTATACTATTTTCACACTACAATAATGTTATTCCGGTCCCCGGGAGGTTTTTCTGGTCAGCAATGATCAGGACAGCTCACCGGGGACACTAGTACTATGGGGAATGGAGATTAAGATGATTAAGCTGATCAGTGGAGGTTTTCCGCTTACGGAAGCAGTTCTGTTTGCAGTAAACCACTTACATAGGGAAATTGAACAACATAATAGGGATACGGTTATAGCTCTGGAGCTGATATCTGATCCATCGATTACTGCTCAGGGCTACAAAAGAAAGCACTGCGGTGAAAGCATACAAATAATCAGTTCGGACGAAGCCGGCATGATGTATGGGATCCTGGATCTCGCAAGGGAAATATGTCAGGGTATTTCACCCGAAGGTATTCAAACTACGGAGGTCGCTCCCTACCTTATGAACAGGGGCATTAAGTTCAATATTCCGCTGGATGCCAGAACTCCCAGCTATTCCGATGCCTCCGATTCAGCCTTACAGAATATCCTGCATATGTGGGAATTTGAGTTCTGGACAGAGTTTCTGGACCGAATGGCCCTGGAGCATTATAATGTCCTGTCCCTCTGGACCCTGTCCCCATTCCCCTCCCTGGTTAAGATACCGGAATATCCCCTTATAGCCTTGCAGGATGTGAAGAGATCCTTGCGGCCTCCGAAAGCGGATTTAAGCGGCTGGGGTATGTTTTCAGAGGACATGGAGCAGAGTCTGGTCACAGTGAAGAAGCTTACCATTGAGGAGAAGATAGCCTTCTGGCAAGCTGTCATGGAATATGCGAAGAATCGCTGTGTTAAAATCATGATATTTACCTGGAATCTGTTTGTCTACGGAACGGAGCATAATCCATACGGGATAACCTGTGATCAGAATAATCCGATCACGAAGGACTATATCTACTGCGGTACGAAAGCACTGATGGATACCTATCCGCTGCTGGCCGGGATTGGAGTTACCTCCGGGGAACATATGCTGCGGGATGAAACTGATATCCCCTTCCTTGCGGATTCCTATGGCAGGGGAGTGAAAGACTATCTGATGGACCATCCGGAGAGGCAGTTTGAATTCATTCACCGGATGCAGTATACCCGTTATGACAGTATTATGGAAGAATTCCGTGATTTTCCCTGTCCCTTCGGAATCAGCTTCAAGTATTCCCAGGCACATATGTATTCCAGCACCAGGCCGGCCTTTATCAGGGACTTCTTAAAGGAGAAGAACCCGGATACGAAGATCTGGCTTACAGTACGAAACGACGACTTCTATATGTACCGGTGGGGTGACCCGGAATTTGCCAGAGAGTATCTAAAGGGGATGCCGGTTGGGATGATGAAGGGTTTCTACATGGGAGCGGACGGTTATACCTGGGGAAGGGACTATATGGACCTAAAGGACAATTCCCATCCGCTTACAATCGCAAAGATGTGGTATATGTTCAGCATCTGGGGCCAGTTATCTTATCGTATCGACCTTCCGGAGGAGTATTTTCGCAGGGAGCTTCAGAAACATTATGAAGTTTTAGTTCAGGGCTTATATGAAGCCTGGAGAGATGCTTCAGCCATCCTGCCAATCTTCAATCAGGTCCATTGGCATGATTATGACTTCCAGTGGTATCCGGAAGGCTGCTGCATGTATGATTTTGAAACGGATAAGCTGGTATTTGCGGACATCAATGAATTTATCTCCTGTCAGGCAATCCCGGGAGGAGATTATTACAGCGTGGAAGAGTATTGTGAAGCATTGCTGAATGGAGAACCAATGACCAAATATGATCCCAATTCAGCAGCTGCCTCGATCAGGGACCATGCGGACCGGGCTATGTCCTGGGTGAAGCAGTTCCGGAATAGTAATGTAATGCAAACCCATGATGAACTGACAGCAACCGTGGAAGATATTGAGTCACTATGTTATCTGGGATATTATTATTCCGATAAGCTCGAAGCAGCAGTACAGCTATGCCTGTACCGAAAGTCCGGGAATAGGAAAGCGAAGGATGCATCAGTTGACCTGTTACAGAAGGCAGCAACTGAATGGACCGTGTATTCCGCGAAATCGAAGAGTCTTTACCGGCCGCAGCTTCTGACCAGATTATGCGGGATCGTGGATGTACAGCGTATTGATGCATTGGCTGAGCTGGACATTCAAGCTGCAGCGGAGTGATATGCATAATATAGAAGGATAATGTGGAACAAAACAATAATGTTTAGAGCAATATAGACTGAGCAGGAGACAGAAAAGTATAGAACAGAAGCATATAAGGAAACAAATAGAACGGAACAAATCAGAGAAGGAGAACTCGCTATGGCCTGGTGGAAGGATTACCCCTGGAGAATGATACAGACGAACCTGCGTGAAATCGATATGCTTGATATATCAGCAGAACAATTCGTGAAGGATCTTCTTGATTTTAAAGCAAATGTAGTATTACTTAATGCGGCTGGAATTATTGCCAGCTATCCCACGGAGCTGCCCTTCCATTATCAGAGCCCATACCTGAAAGGGGATAGCTTATTAAGGATCGTGGAGCTCTGTCATTTGAACGGAATCCGTGTATTGGCCAGAACGGACTTTTCCAAGGTCCGTAAAAGCCTGTATGAACTACATCCCGAATGGGCATTCCGGACGAAGGAAAATCAGGTAATGGAATATAACGGAGATGTTCAGGTCTGCATCAACGGTGATTATCAACAGAAGTATGCTTTCGAAATCTTATGCGAAATGTTTGACAAAATCCCCTTTGATGGATTATTCTGCAATATGGGTGGGTTTCAAACCAGAGATTACGATTTTAAAGATTACGGCAACTGCCATTGCGAGAATTGTAAGAGTAAATTCCGGGAGATGTATGGGCAGGAGCTGCCGGAAACAGAGGATCTGAAGGATCCGGTCTTCGGCATGTATCTAAAATTCCAGGAAAGGATCTTAAAGGAATACCGGGAGAGGATCGTATCCTTTGTGAAGGGAATCAGTCCGGACCTATGCTTTGATGACGAGGCCTATGCACGGATCGAAGCTGCGACGGAGTATAAGCTCAAGTTGCCACACTGGCAATACCATGCCTCCAGCAACTGCCGGGTGATTCTCGGGGACGGAACGAATGATATCATCTGTTCGAATACCTCCGTGGATTTTATCGGCTATTCCCTCCGACATGTTGCAGTCAGTCCGGCATTGCAGGAGCTGAGGCTGTGGCAGAACTTAACAAATCTCGGAGCTCTGGACTATTTTTTGATCGGTAGGATCGACAACCATCTGGACCGGTCCGGCTTTCAGAGAATTAAGAAGGTATTTGCTTTCCATGCGGAGCATGAGCAGGCTTATCTAGGGCTGAAGTCCAAGGCTGAGGTCCTGCTGAAGCGGACCCACCGATGGGTCGCAAGCCCGGAAGAGAAGGGTTGGATCAGAACCTTGACGGAGAGCCATATTCCCTTTGCAGAGATATTGCCTACAGAGTTTGCAGAGGTAAGCTTAAGCCGATACCGATTGTTAATTCTGCCGGAAATCAAATCAGTGACGAAGGAAGAGGCTTTACAAATAGATGAATATGTCAGAGGCGGCGGTAAGGTGATTGCCACCGGCGAGACCGGTTTATACGATCCGTATACCGGCTTGCGGGAGAAGCAGATCCTTGACTGTCTTGGTGTCAATAAAGTGACCGGTATCCGTAAGGATATGTTGTCCTCCATGTTTCTGGTCGAGGAGAAGGACAAGGAGAGTTTCACCTCCTTCGCCAATACAGATGTAGTACCGGTTGGAGAGCAAATGGTGTATAATGAAATCAGTGCTGAGGCAGAGCGTTATCTGAAGCTGGTCCCTCCCCATAGCTATGGCCCGCCGGAGAGGTGCTATTTTACTGAGATAACCCAGATCCCCGGAGTTACACGGTATCCCTATGGGAAGGGCTTTTCGGTCTATATTCCCTGGCTTCCGGGTACCTTCTATAACCTGGGAGGGCATAGCAACACCTTCCTGTTCATGAAGGATATACTTCAGAAGCTGTGCAAAGTGAGATCTGTTGCGCCGGACCTAAATCCCATGGTGGAGGTAAGTCTCTCGGGAAGAAGCAATGGGGAGCTATTTGTTCAGTTGGTAAATAACAGTGGATGCTTCGGACTAAGCTTCTTTGATCCGATTCCGATGTATGGTTGCCAGCTGGAGATCCCGTCAGTGCAGGAACCGAAAGCAATCATAAGTCTGAAGACGGGGAAAAGCATTCCCTATGAATATAGAGACTCCTTGATTCATCTGGAGTTGGAGGAATTAATTGAATATGAGGCTGTTACGATCACTTTTTAGTCCAAGTCAGGAACTATGATCAACAGGAACCACAGCAAGAACAGGAACTGGAACAAGAACAGAACAATAACGGTAAAAAATAACATGAATCATACAGATATAAGGATAAGGAAAGCCGCAGAAGAATTAAGTATGTAACGTTAAGAAGGGAGAATACGGATGAGAGACAGTATACATAAATATTTTCAGGTGGGAACCATCCTTTGGATGAGCTATCCGCCGGCAAAATATGATTATAAGGATTCCCTGATGAGAATCTTAAGGGATGATTATTTTGATGCAATAGAGATCACCCAGATCAAGGAGGATGAATTACGGGCTGAGGCAAAGGCATTACTGGCTCAATCCCATATGAAGGTCTGCTACGGAGCTCAGCCCCGTCTGCTGTCCACAGGTTTAAATCCCAATGATATTCAGGAGGAAGGCAGGAGGAAGGCAGAGGCTACGCTTTTGGAGGCAGTGGATGAGGCAGAATACCTGGGAGCGAAGGGCATTGCTTTCCTGGCCGGTAAATGGGAGGAGCAGACAAAGGACATTGCTTATGAGCAGCTGCTTAAAACTACGGTCAATGTATGTCATTATGCAGGTACGAAGAATATGTCGGTAAACCTTGAGGTATTCGACTTTGACATGGATAAAGCAGCCTTGATCGGACCTGCACCCTATGCAGCCAGGTTCGCGGAGGATGTGAGGAAGGAATGCGATAATTTCGGACTCCTGGTGGACCTGTCCCATTTCCCGACCACCTATGAGACCAGTAAGTTTGTGATTCAAACCCTGAAGCCCTATATTACCCACCTTCATATCGGTAATGCGGTTGTGAAGCCGGGCTTTGATGCATATGGCGATAAGCATCCACGTTTCGGTTATCCGGACAGTGCCAACGACACGCCGGAGCTGTTAGACTTCTTTCGGGTACTGAAGGAGGAAGGCTTCTTCCGGCCGGAAAACCCGTATGTACTTTCTCTGGAGGTAACACTTCGGGAAGGAGAGGACGGTGATATCGTTCTCGCGAATACCAAGCGGGTTATTAACCGTGCCTGGGCGTTATTGGAAGACTAGACAGAAAGGATGGAGCAGGATGAAAATCGTAATACTGGACGGATACACGGAGAACCCCGGAGACTTAAGCTGGGAGGGCATCTCAGCGCTTGGCGAGCTTGAGGTATATGATAGAACCCCGGCGGAGCAGGTGGTTGAGCGGATCGGGGATGCTGAAATCGTATTCAGCAACAAGACGGTTATTTCAGAGGAGATCCTGGCGCAGTGCCCCGGTATTAGATATATCGGCGTACTGGCGACCGGATATAATGTGATAGATGTGAAAGCGGCGAAAAGCAGGGGAATCGTGGTCTGCAATATCCCTGCTTACGGAACGGAGGCTGTGAGCCAATATACCATAGCGCTTCTGTTGGAGCTATGCCACCATGTCGGAGCCCATTCCGACAGTGTGAAACGAGGTGACTGGACTAATTGTAAGGATTTTTGTTATTGGAATTATCCCTTAATAGAATTGGCGGGCAAAACTATCGGTATCATCGGCTTTGGCAAGATCGGAAGGGGTACTGCCAGAATAGCGCAAGCCTTTGGAATGGAGGTTCTTGCTTATAATCCGAGACCAATTCCTGAGGAGCATCTGACCGGAAAGGTGAAGCAGGTTCCCCTGGAGGAGCTGTTATCCGGTTCCGATGTGATTTCACTTCATTGCCCTCTGTTCCCAGATACTCAGGGGATCATTAACAAAGAAACCATCAATAAGATGAAGGACGGGGTCCTGATTATCAATGATTCCAGAGGCCCTCTGATTGTGGAAGAGGATCTGCGGGATGCGCTGGAAAGCGGTAAAGTGGCAGGAGCAGCTGTGGATGTTGTGTCCAGTGAACCGATCCGCATGGATAATCCACTGCTAGCGGCACCAAACATCATCATTACTCCCCATATCGCCTGGGCACCGAAGGAAGCCAGACAGCGTCTGATGAATATCGCAGTTGATAATTTGAGGGCATTCCTGAACGGCAACCCTGTTAATGTCGTTTCTTAGAAGAGCAAACCGATTCATTCGTCATGAATCAAGCTATTAGAAAAATATAGCTGACACCGTAATATCGGTGCTTCGTCAGCGTGGAGGTTATAATGTCACCGGCTCAAATCACTTTAAACCAAATATTAATTATTTTTATCATTATCATCATCGGAGTCATCTGCTACAGGATCAAGCTGATTGACGAGGCTACGAATGCGAAGCTTTCCAATATCCTATTGATGCTGGTTAACCCGATGGTCATCTTCGTGGCTTATCAGAGAGCATTTTCTGCCGAGCTTCTGAACGGCTTACTGATTTCCCTCTTATTGTCCGCAGTGACCCATGTCGTAAGCATTCTGATTGCTTATCTGATGCTTCGGAAGAAAAAGCGGGAAATCTTAAGGATCGATGGGATCAGAATCAAGAAATACGTGGAAAATAAGGATGCGGAAGTGGAGCGGACCAATGCCATCTATGCGAATGTTGGTTTTATGGGTATCCCTCTGGTGAACGGGATATTCGGAACAGAGGGAGTATTCTATGTCACTGCCTCTATCACGATGTTCAATATCTTCCTGTGGACCCATGGGGTCATCATGATGTCCGGAAGCAGTGAGCTGAACTTCAAAGCCTTGATGAAGAAGCTGATGTCCCCCTCCATCATTGCGATTGTGATCGGGCTGATCTGTTTTCTGTTCCAGCTCATGGTCCCGAAGGTGGTGAAGGATGCCTTCACTCATATCGCTAATATGAACACTCCTTTTGCGATGCTGATTGCCGGTGTCACCATCGGAAGGACGGATCTGCGAAAGCTTTTGAAGAAATTCAGAGTATTTTATGTTACCTTCATAAAATTAATCCTCATTCCGGTTCTGCTTTTACTGGTTTACAGCAGATTCCCGATGAATGATATCGTATTTACCACAGCAGTGATCATGGCGGCAGCACCCTCAGCGACAACAGGAATCTTGTTTTCCATCAAATATGGGAAGAATTCGGTCCTCTCCGCAGAGATTTTCACGGTAACTACATTATTGTGCGTCCTTACGATACCCTTGATGGTTAGGCTTGCAGGTTTCTTCTGTTAAGTATAGTGCAGAAGGGAAACAGCAAGAGGTGTATAAAGTATACAACCTGAGAAACATAAGGAAAAGGGTGGATGGAGTGTGGTAGGATGAGAATTCTATCTTACGGCAAGGGAATGAAATGTTATACTGAATATATACCGAATCTATAAGATAAGATATTTCATCATGTGGATAACGGATAGGAGGAAATACTTTGAACTATATGACGAGAAAGGCAGTATCCCTTCTGCTGGCGGTATTTATGACTTCACCCGCTTTGTCAGGATGTACTCAGGCACCGGCGGTACGGAAGGACACGTCCGTCAATCCGGAGGCTGAAGTAGAAAGCTCTGTGCAGACGAAGAAGGTTGTAATGGAGAAGATCCGTGTATGGTCGGATAATGCCCATGAGAAGGACCTGAGGCTGCGTCAAATAGAAGAGTTTAACTCAACCACAGGAAAGGAACTGGGGATAGAAATAGAATATACGGTTTATGGATCCCATTATCAGGATGCAATCAAAGCTGCCGTTTTAAGTGGTGATGCTCCGGAACTTTTTCGCCCTACCTCCAATTTCCTTACCAGTTTTGTTAATTCGGGATATATGGTTCCCATCACCGAGCTTCCCGGCGGTCAGGCGCTTGTATCCAAATACGAGGGCAGTCTGGTGAAAAATCAGCATATCTTTGATGGTGAAGTATATACCTTACCCTACAATCTTACCACCTACAAAATGATCATTAATAATGACCTGTTCAGTAAGGCAGGAATAGAAGAGCCTCCAAAGACCTGGAAAGAGGTAAGGGAGGACGCTGCTAAGATTACAAAAGCCGGGAAAGGTAAGGCTTTTGGATGGATTCTCGGTCTGCAGTCTGACTGGATGATCAGTTCCTATTTAATCAGACCGAACGGTACCAATGTCGGCCATGCCGGCTTTAATTACAGGAAAATGCAGTTTGAATTTTCAGCCTTTGCTCCGGCCATTGAGACAGTACAGGGGATGATAGAGGACGGCAGTGTATTTCCCGGCTATGAGGGACTGGATGCGGATGCGGCAAGAGCACAATTTGCTGAAGGCAGAGTCGGTATGATACCCGGAGCCAGCTTTGATATCAGCGTTTATAATGACCAATTTCCTGCCACCTGTAACTGGTCGGTGGTTCCAATTCCTGCCTTTACAGTGGTCGGCTCACAATATAAGGAATTTGCCGATGCTACCTCTCTTCTGGGAGTTGGTGTAGCTGCTCTGGATAAACCGGAGAAATCCCTTGAGGTTCTGAAATTCTTCTATTCAGATAAAAATGCAGCTCAGATGTATGAGCATTCCTTATATATTCCCTTCCGGCAGGAAGCAATCGATATGGCAAACAAAATTCCGGTTCAGGTGGGCTTTGCGGATTTTGCATATCTCCCAAGCAAGATTATAATGCTTCCCACTCCGGAAAATAGTGTATCGGTGGAAGGCAGTGCTTACCGGAAGACGATATCTGATTTCTTTGCCGGTGCATATGGAGATATGGATGCTCTGACGATGTTAAAGGATCTGGACCGACGGTATAATGAAGCACTAGAACGTTTAGGACCTGAGGTTTTACAGGAATATAAGCAGAAGGAAGAGATAGTGAATAATTTTAACAGATAATACACTTTTATGACAGGAACGGAGGCTAATAGGATGAATTATACGATAAAAGCAAAACAGGTTGAGGTAAAGAAGGAAGTAGATATCCTTGTCGTAGGCGGAGGACCCGCAGGAATCGGTGCGGCAACTGCTGCCGCAAGAAGCGGTAAAAAGGTACTGCTTCTGGAGAAGCGTGGCTTTCTGGGAGGGAATATTACAGGAGCATATGTTGAAACCTGTAACCATTTCCTTCATAAGACAGGCTTTCATGCCAATGGGATCTATGCGGAGATCGAAGAGAAATATAAAGAGAAATATGGAAGATCCCATGATATCAGGAAGGATTCTCCTCATCGCTTCAGCAGTGAATATTTGAAGATTTTCCTCGATGACTTCCTTCAGAAGGAAGGGGTAGAGCTGATGTTCCATTCCTTTGTCAATGATGTGATCTCAGAGGAACAGAAGATTCAGTGTGTTATTATTCAGAGCAAGAAGGGGCCTGTCGCAATTAAGGCAGAAATCATCATAGATTGTACCGGTGACGGAGATGTTGCTTTCAGCGCAGGAATTCCCTACGAGCAGGGAAGGGATCTGGATGGACTGTGCCAGCCCGGTACCGTGAACTTCAGGATTGCCGGTGTGGATGTGGAGAAGCTGACCGGTGAGGTGGACGGACTGAAGGTGATCGGGAAGAAATTCCACGATGATTACCGTGCCGGAGTGACCGGACTCAACTGTAAGCGTCAGGATCTTCCCTTCGGAAGGCTAACCCCGGCAGGAGTGGTATCCTATGTGAATTACCCCTGTGCGTATCAGATCGATCCGACGGATGTGGCGGGACTTACCCAGGGTGAGCTGGAATGCAGACAGTACATAGCCGAGTTTTACGAGTATGCGAAGAAGAACTTTGAGGGCTTTGAAAACATTGAGCTTGCATCCATTGCTCCGGAGATCGGTTTCCGTGACAGCAGACGAATTCAGGGTCTGTATAAGCTGACCAAAGAGGATATTGAAGCGCAGAAGGTATTTGAGGATGCAATTGCAGTTTATCCGAGAATCTATGATATGTTATCCCCCGATGGCAATATGGATGGTGACGGTAAGATGGAAGGGTTGGGCTATGAGGGACATATCTATGAGCCTATCACGGATACCAGATCCTATACCATTCCATATCGCAGCCTGATTCCGGTAAATGTTGATAATCTGATCGTTGCCGGAAGATGCATCAGTGCCGATCATATTGCAGAGAGCAGTATCCGCGGAATTTCCGCCTGCATGCTGACAGGACAGGCAGCGGGAGCTGCAGCAGGACTCGCCTGCAAGGGAAGTCTTGCCCCTAAGGATATCAATGTGGCTAAGCTGCAGGAGATCTTAAAGAGCCAGGGTGTGGAGCTGCCTAATTAGGCTGAGTTCATCATATTTAATTAATATAAGCAGATAATGACATAAGAATAAACATATGGAGGTTACAATAATGAGAATAGCTATGCTTGAGCCCCTAGGCGTCAGTGCGGAAATCCTTGATCAGTTATCGGAAAGATTAAAGAAGGAGAACCACGAATTTATCGCATATGACAATGTGACAAAGGATCCGGAGGAATTAAAGAGGAGAGCTGCCGGAGCCGATGTACTGATCATCGCAAATAATCCCTTACCGGGTGAAGTGATAAAAGCTTCAGATAACTTGAAATTCATCTCTGTCGCTTTTACCGGAATCGATCATTTGGATAAAGTAGCCTGCATGGAAAAAGGCGTTAAGATCTCCAACGCAGCCGGTTACAGCACTGAGGCTGTTGCCGAGCTGGTCATCGGTATGATTATCAGTAAATTAAGATATATTGTAGAGTGTAATACTGTAGTCAGAGAAGGAAAGACGAAGGATGGACTGGTTGGCTTCGAGCTGGCAGGCAAGACTGTCGGAATCGTCGGAACCGGTGCGATCGGTTTAAGAACAGCAGAGCTGTTAAAAGCCTTCGGCTGTAAGCTGCTCGGCTATAACCGCACCGAAAAGAAGGAAGCGAAGGAGCTGGGCATCCAGTATGTCAGCCTGGAGCAGCTGTTAAAGGAGAGTGATATCATTACACTCCATACTCCGCTGACGCAGGAGACAAAGTTCCTGATCAATAAGGATAACATAGGACTTCTGAAGCCGAATGCCCTGTTAGTGAACTGTGCGAGAGGACAGGTCATCGACATTGAGGCAACTGCTCAGGCATTAAAGGAGAAGAAGTTTGCCGGAGCTGCCATCGACGTGTTTGAGATTGAGCCTCCGCTGCCCACTGACCATATCCTGTTCGATGCACCGAATGCGCTGTTAACACCCCATGTAGCCTTCGCAACCAAGGAATCCATGGTCAGAAGAGCGCAGATTACCTTTAACAATATCTATTCCTGGCTGGAAGGCAATCAGATCAATAAGATGCTGTAAACCGAATACAATAAATAAGGCACCTCGGTTTCCCAAAGAATACACTGCGGTTGCATATCCATAGAAGTGATGATACCTTGTATGGATATGTATCCCATGTATGGCGGGAGATTAAGGTGCCTCTTATTATGTGTTAATGTTCGTATTATGGTGAATGCTTAGCGATTATTTTTGTGTATTCATGTTTCCTCTGATGATTCCGTCAAAGTCAAGCTGCTTTAATAGCTTCACGACGTCTTTCATACTTTTCATCTCGAATTTCTTCAGGATGCTGTTCACCTGGCTTTTCACCGTAGCAGGAGATACGAATCTGGTCTCTGAGATGGTTTTATAGGTACTGCCTTCATAGAAGCATTTTAATATCTCGAATTCCGAGTTCGTCAGCTTTGATATGATATTCAGGATATAGAGCATGCTTTGCTGCTGACTTTTCAAACGGGAGAATTCATCAATAATCTTATCAGCGATTCCCGGCCGGAGCATCAGTTTATTTGAGTAGACAGTACGGATCGAATTGATGATCTGGGAGATGGAGTCGGTCTTGACGATATAATCCATGACACCGGCACAGTATGCCTTAAAAAGGTATTCATCCTCTTCATGAATGGTCAGAATAATTATCTTAATATTCGGATTCATTGACCTGATTGCATTGGTCGCATCAATCCCTGCTGTTCTTGTCTCCATCTGGATATCCATCAGAATCACATCGGGAGTAAGTTCCCGCGCCTTCTGGACTGCCTCTATCCCGGAGGAAGCCAGGCCAGCCACAGTGATATCAGGTTCCTTTGATAAAATCATATTGAAATATTCCCGGATATCCGTCATATCATCTACGATCAGAATCTTAATCTTATTCATATTATCCTCCATACCTTTATGTATATAAAATTCAACAGCTGTTAGTTGGAACCAGGTTATTTTTTACTCATTGGGAGCAGAATCTCGACATTCGTATATTCTCCGTGGCGGCTTTTGATTCTCAGATGCCCGCAATGAGCTGTGATGACACGGAAGACATAGGAGAGTCCCATTCCCCAATTATTCTGTTTTGATTTCGTAGAAAAATACGGCGTGAAGATTTTCTTCCGATGCTTCCTTTGTATTCCGCAGCCACTGTCTTTAATGGACAGATAGATCCATTCCTTACTGGAATCAACCGTTATGCTGATGGAAGCCTCCTCACTGTCCTTGCTGTTAATCGCATCAACTGCATTGGTGATCAGGTTGCTGATGACCTGAGTCATGTGATACATATCAAAATTACAATAGACAGGATTGTCATGGTAAGTAATATTCAGCTTGATATTTTCCGGAACGGAAGTCTCCTTCAATGCATTTTCGACTGCATCGATTAAATTACTTTTGATAGTTCTTACCCTGAGTTCCTTGATATTATCGAGCGCCTTAGAGATTGCTTCCATATGGCCTTCACTGATGGAGCCGATTTTCTGAAGGAGCTGCTTTCCTTCCTCTGATCCATAGCTGTTCATGGCCTCTTCAGCCAGAATTTTAATATTAAACATGATATTCTTATCCGAGTGGAGAACATCCTTCAGATTCGTATTAAGCAGGTTCAGGTTCTTCTTGATGGCCCGTTCCTTGATGCCATTGATCATGCTGTCTGTCTTAAATTTAAAGGTAATATACAGAATGACAAGAACAATCAGCAGGGAAAGCCTCGGAAGTGATGGGGCATAGCTCTTCGGAACCACGACTGCCGGCTTATAGCGCCAGAAGGCGGAGGTGAAGACATTCCGTATGGAGGTCTTAAAGGCTCCGGTGAAGAATACAAAGAAGAAGACGGAATTCAGTAAGGAGATACTGATGGCCAGTCCCAGCAGCTGTTCAGAGAAGAAGGAGATCTTATTCCTCTTGAAATTACGGAAGAGCAGCACGATGGGATACATCAGGTACAGGAAGGCAATAATCATCATTATTCCATCGAGCAGTGTAAACAACCGGATCCATAGCGCCTGTCTCCCGCCCTGAAGCCGGTTCTCTGTAAGATAGAGATAAAAGGCGGTATTCGGGTGATAGAAGAAGAAATACAGAAGCGGATAAGTCGCTAATGCGGTATATCTGATGACATGCCGTACCTGTTTGGAACCCAGCTGTTTTCCCTTAACATTTCTGCTGAAGGTGATTGCAAACATCATAATGGCAACCAGATAGGAGACGATACCCAGATTCCTTAAAATCTGAAGGTTGGACAGGGATAATCTCAGAATTCGGCTTAGGAACAGAAACATCCTGTACTCGATCCCGCTGTAAAGGTAATAGGAGGGCACAAGATAGTTACTGCTTTTATAGATTTCCGATACGATGGTAAACATAGAGATGCTCATGCCGAATACCATCAGGATAAAGAGCAGATTATATTTACTTTTGAAGTTCCGGATGGCAAGAACGATGGAGAAGAATGCCATAAAGGTGATAGTCAGAGCCATAAGTCCTCCCGAGGAAATGAAGTTACGTGGTTTGGCTGATACAGGCATAGAAAGACCCATCTACATTATAGCATAAACTTTTCATTAAGAAAGGTGGATAATGTATACAACCCCGCATGAAATTATATCTTAAAGCGGAGGGTAAAGGTGGTGCCACCGCCGTCGGTATTCTTCACTGTGATTTTACCACCCTGAAGCTGGACCAGCTCCTTAGCAATGCTTAATCCCAGACCAAAATGCTGTTTATCATTTCTGGACCGGTCTGCACGGTAAAAACGATCAAATATATATTTTTTGTCCTCATCCGAGATGCCAATGCCGTGATCCACAACCTCAAGACTTACATAACTGTCCGAAACTGCGCCGCGTAAGGCTACACTCTGGCCGGCAGATGTATAGGTTAAGGCATTATCCATCAGCACGGCAAGAATTTGCTGTAAGCGCTCCTTATCCCCATGAATGGCCGGAAGCTCCTGCTCCGGAAGCTCAAGGGAAAGCATCCTTTCCTTCTGATGAAACATCGGGTAATAAGCTTCATAGGTTTCGATCAGCAGAGTATCGGTTTCGACCGGCTCTTTATTGATCTTCCAGGATTTCGTATCCAGGGAGGCTAAGAGAAGCATATCCTCAATCAGCCGGGCCATCCGTCTGCATTCCTTATCCATACCGTTCAGAAACTTCTGTGCTTCAGGGGAAGTATCCGGAATAGCAGCCAGGTTCGCACGAATAACAGATAGAGGAGAGCGCAGCTCATGGGAAGCGGAAGCGATAAATTCAGTCTGTCTCCGGTTGTTTTCTTCCATCGGTTTCAACATCCGGGACACAAAGCACAGACTCACCAGAAATAGAGCGAGAAGTCCTGCTATTCCCAGAAGAGAAAACAGGATCCACTGATTACGGATGGCTGTATGATACTTTGGAAGATATTGCAGTAATAAGAAGCTTCTCCATCCGTTATCTGTCGGAATAACAACAGCACTGCCGTAATAGATATCCCTTTGATTCCCTTTGATTATAAATACATTGCTTTTTGCTGTATGAAAATAAACCGGATTACTCCCTATATCAATACCTTCCTTCAAAGCGAGAGTGGAAAGCTTACGAAGTAATAGTTCACGATCGGTTGGAACCGTCAGGACACCGGAGAATTTCAGAGGATTGCCGTTATCCTCAATATGTATGATCAGGTTATGTTCCAACTCCAGCTGGGATAGCCAGGAATGCTTCACAGAGTTCTCGAATTGAAGAGTATTCGTGATTGCATATTCATGGTTACGGTATGCTTCCATTCTTTTCGCTTCCAGATCCTTTTCGCTATTGAACAGAAGAAAGATCATTACAAGGACCAGAATAAATCCGGTTGATACCGTGTATAACAAAACTAATTTGTTTCTCAGGGATCTGAACATACCCTTCCTCCTGAATGTTATGAGAATTATGATGATGCTGTTACTAGGCTTCCTTAAGCTGGTAGCCCACGGAATGTATCGTCTTAATCATTGCCTTACAGTTCATAGCCTTCAGTCTTCGTCTGACAAAATAGATATAATTGTCCAGGTTGCCGTCCTCCACATAGGAATCAAGGCCCCAAACCTTAGTCAGTATCTGGTTTCTCGTCAGGATCTGCTCGCTGTTACGGATCAGATATTCCAGTAGAGAGGCTTCCTTGGAGGACAGAGAAACCGTACGTCCTTCCGAGGTTAAGGTATGTAAATGGGTATCCAGGGTAAAGTTAGAGAAGTTTAAAGCCGATTTATTCTCAATTGTTCTGGGGCGTCTGATCAAGGCACGGATCCTGGCCAGCAGCTCACCAACATCAAAGGGTTTGACCAGGTAATCGTCTGCTCCGGCATCTAAACCATTAATTCTATCGTTAATACCGTTCATGGCAGTAACCATAATGATTGGTGTATTCACATTATTTTTACGCAGAATCTGTACGATGGTTAAGCCATCCAGCAGGGGAAGCATACGGTCCAGTATAATAACATCATAGGTGGAGGAGGTGCCATAATAGATGGCCTCATCCCCACGAAAGCAGGTATCTACGATAAATCCTTCTTTCTTCAGCGCAAAGCTTAAGGCCTGACAAAGATCCTGATCATCCTCAATCAGTAAAACGTTCATGGTATGAAATATACCTCCTTTATTTGTTAATACCTTCATTATATCATGAACATAAAGCATGTTCATGATCGTCAGCTCCGTTCGGATATTGCACGCAAGCTTGCATATCCTCGCTACGCTTTTATTATATCATGAACATAAAGCATGTTCATGATCGCCAGCTCCGATCGCATGTTCCCAAGCAAGCTTGGACATGCTCACTACGCTTATATTATATCATGTTATCATTTATTTCTCTAAAATTTATCTAAAAAAATCCATAGATAATAGAGGTTTTTTCAAGGTTAGCTTGCTATAATCAGAAAGAGGATAAAAAGACGAAAGCTTCGGCTGATAGGAGGATCTCGGGATGAAAAAAAACATATCGGTTATGTTGGTCATAATCATTGTGCTATCTTTATTATCCGGTTGCAGCAAAGGTAAGCTTAAGGATAAGGAAGCTGATATACTCAATGAGGATAATATTCCATCGACAGGTAAATATGTGGAAGAGGAGCTGGGGTTTCCGGAAGGAATCCGAACCGAGGAATATACAGCGTTGGCAATCAGCCCGGATGGAATTCCTGAGCTTTATGTCTTCAACAATTGGGCTTATGATGTATATAAGTACATGAATAAAACCTGGAATAAGGAAGACCCTGCAGGGTTACAGGCTTTTAACAGCATTAAAGAGAATTTTTATCTGACAGATGTCATTTACGGAGAAGATGGGAGGCAGTATCTGCTGGGTGATACAAATAATTATCATAATGCACTTTATCGTATCACAGATCAGGGAGAATATGAGAAGCTGCCGATTCCTATATTTGATGAAAATTTTGAGGAATGGGATATTCCCATGAGAGCAAGGCTTATAAAGGTCTTAGAAAATGGGATGATAGCCATCGCCCTTCAATCCGGAGGGCTCGTAATATACGCTGAGGATGGTCGGAATGTTGTGGAGGAGCTAAACAGTACCCGTTATGGCAAAATGACAGCAGAAGGAAATGTACTATATTATACCGGTCAAAACGGAGATAAATTGGTTGGAATCAATCCGGAAACCAAGGAAGTAGTACCTTCCAGATCAATTGGGATTGAGTTATCCGATACAGGTATATTGGAAATAAACCGGGAGTCTGCCTTTCTATGTGATACGGACGGATTACATTCCTGCCAGCTGGAGGGATCTATATGGGAGACAATTGTAGAAGGCGATGACAGCAGCCTAAGTAAGCCCTCCCACACCCTTTCCAAATTCCTGATCGGAACAGAGGAGGATTTCTATATCGTCCTTAAGACGCAGCAAAGCACAGCAATCAAGCATATCTTCTTTGACAGTAAGGCGCTTACCGTTCCTATAACCGAGCTATCCGTCTTCTCATTGGAAGATAATAAGACCATCCGCCAGGCAGTCAGTGAGTTTAATGAGGCTCATCCGGAAGCGAAGATAAGCTACCGGGTAGCAAAACCGATTAATAAATACACCTATACTTATGGGGTCAAGGATCCGGAACAGACGATACCCGACAGCGATTATATCAATGCACTGAATACCGAGCTTTTAGCCGGCAGGGGAGCGGATATACTGGTATTGGATGGATTATCCGCCACTTCATACATAGAAAAGGGAGTTCTTGAGGATATGGGAGATATCCTTCTGCCCATGGCGGAATCCGGTGAGCTTCTTCTTAACATCACAGAGAACTATAGGTCGGGCGGTAAGGTATATACCATGCCTGTCAGGATCAGAGTTCCGGTGATCTATGGTAATTCGGCTGCTGTAAATGCTGCCGGTTCCTTAAAGGAGCTTGCGGATTATGCGGTAAGTAATACAGAAGTCCCTTTATTCGGTCCCATCAATTACAGGGCTTTGGCAACCTGGTGCTTCTTATTATACTATGATCAGATTGTGAATGAAGAGAAGGAAATTGATGAGGCATTACTTCAAGCCTTCCTGGAAGAGATCCATACGATTTCGGAAAGCATTAAAGCCTCAGATCAGGCTACAATTGGTTTCCTAAACAATGGGATCGGATTTTCCTACAGAGGCTATTGGGTAGAAAGTGACATGGCAATATATAAGAAATTATTGCAAGCCAATATACAGGTCATGAGCGAATATTATGATTTTTCACCTCCTCTTACCGCTGCTGCGCAGTGGGATAGGGCATACGGGATCATCAATCAGACCTATGAAGCGGATACATTAATAGGAATAAACAGTGCAGGAAAACACAAGGAGCTGGCGAAGGAATTTGTACAATTACTGTTTTCTGAAGAGCTTCAGAGCCTTACCGGCATGGGAGGCTTCCCTGTCAATACAAAAGCCATGGAGAAATGGGTGCAGCAAGAGGGTTCAGGGTCAACCTATGGGGATGAGAAGGATACAATTAGATGCAATTATCCCGGTGTGAAGGTCAGGAAAAGAATCTATGAGGAGCTATGCACCTTGTCGAAACCTATGGCAAATGATACGACCCTGCTTACTATGATGGTCGATGAGGCCGAGAGATATCTCAGAGGTGATATTACGGCAGAGCAGGCTGCGACAAATACGGTAGGCAGCATCAACACCTACTTATCGGAGTAAAGAATCAGAATCTTTATAACACCGAAAGCTCGTGAAGCAGTAATAATCCAAATTATCATGAGTAACAGGCAGAGCGGCATGATTAGCTCAGTAAAAAGAGAAAGGTCAGCGATATGAAGAAGAGCTGGAAGGCGTGGGCATTTTTGGCTCCCAGCTTCCTGGGAGTGATCATATTTGTGCTTATTCCCTTCGGGGATGCGGTCAGAAGATCCTTCTATGAAGCGATGAGCGGCAAATATGTCGGAATGAATAACTATAGCAATGTGCTTCAGAATAAGGCATTCCGGATGGCTGTATATAACACGGTGCGATTTATCCTTACCTGTGTTCCGATCCTGTTATTGTTATCCTTGGCACTCTCGGTTGTGATCTATAACCTGAATAAGCATAAGAGCTTTTTTAAGACGTCATTTCTTATCCCAATGGCTGTGCCTGTCTCCTCCATCGTCTTCTTATGGAAGGTGATCTTCCATCAAAGCGGCTTGTTGAACGATGTTCTTGAGAAGCTTGGGATGAAAGGAGCTGACTGGATCAGTACAAAGGCTTTTCCGGTGCTGGTATTCAGTTATATCTGGAAAAATATCGGCTATGATATCGTCCTGTGGCTGGCGGGTCTGGACACCATCTCAAAGGCCCTGTATGAAGCCGCTGCTGTGGATGGAGCAAATGCCTGGAAGAGATTTCGTTTTATTACCTTACCCGGTTTGCTGCCTACGATTTATATCGTATCGGTGCTGTCATTGCTTAATACGTTCAAGGTATTTCGTGAAGCGTATCTGATCGCCGGAACCTATCCGAGGGATGACAATATCTATATGCTGCAGCATCTGTTCAATAATTGGTTCACGAAGCTGGATATTCAGAAAATGTGTGCTGCCGCTGTCATGGTAGCACTGGTAATCATAGCAGTCGTCCTGATCCTGCAGGTACTGGACCGATCAGAAGAAGAGAAGGAAGGATGAAATCATCTTCCTATACATAAATACCATATTTGGTCGTAGGATTGGAGCGCCTATGAAGAGTTTATTCCTCTATTGCAAACGAAAATTTAACCTGATTCTTCTTACTGCGTTGTCTTTGCTTATCATATTTCCGTTATGGCTGGTTATAACTGGCTCGTTTATGGGTTCGGATGAATTCGCCCGGAATTTCTCAGCGGTACTGAATGATACGGCCGGGAAAGTGACGTGGCCCATCCTGCCGCTATATCCGACCCTGCGTGCTTACGTGGAACTGCTCTTTGATACCCCCGGGTTTTTCATTGTGTTCTGGAATTCCTGCAAGCAAGTGTTCCCTGCCTTGTTTGGGCAGCTTCTGATTGCTGTACCGGCAGCCTGGAGCTTTGCCAGATTTCGATTTAAAGGGAAGAAGGCAATATTCACCCTATATATTATTTTGATGATACTTCCTTTTCAGGTTACGATGGTTTCCAGCTATCTGGTGCTGGACCGTATGCAGCTGCTGGATAGTCATCTGGCGATTATCCTGCCGGCTGCATTCTCGACCTTCCCGGTTTTTATTATGG
Organism: Bacillota bacterium; assembly: GCA_023415595.1. Taxonomy (GTDB): domain Bacteria; phylum Bacillota; class Clostridia; order Lachnospirales; family Lachnospiraceae; genus Mobilitalea. Next base: position 10,735 of record JAEZJW010000119.1, on the reverse strand, counting down.
TCAAGTTCTTTAAAGCCATCCCGAGAGCCCTGTTCGAAGCAGCAAGTATTGATGGGGCAGATGAGTGGAGGATATTCCGGCATATCGGAATTCCAATCGGCAAGGGTGGGATTCTGTCCATGGTAATCTTGGATTATCTGGAGCTTTATAATGCGATTGAGCAACCGCTTAATTTCATTAAAACTCCGAACCTACAGCCTCTGACCCTATATCTGCCAGGGATATCTGCGGATAAGGCAGGAATATCGCTGGCTGCATCAGGTCTTATCTTATTGCCCGCTTTATTGATCTTCCTATACGGACAGAGTTATCTGGAAGAGGGAATTCTGGTGTCAGCGATTAAGGAATAGAAGGTATGCTGCAACTTCAGCGAATATCATAGAGCTTTGTGATGGAGGTTAATATGCTGGAAAGAATAAGAACCTATTTTAAAAAAGAATACACGAAGCTGTCCGATGCCGAGAGGAAACACGGTAAGAGTTCCGCCTCGTCAAAGGCAGGTAAACTACTGATCCTTTTCTTCGTGGTGATGTTTATCTTCACGGTAATCTCCAGAGCTGCTGAAGCGGTTACCCAGGCCAGCGTGAAGGTAACTAGCCCAAGAGCTGACAGACTGATCTTTCAGGTAACTGGTACGGGTGCTGTAGCTTTGGCGGAGGAGGAGTACCTGAACGTGATACCGGGTTATAGAATCGATAAAGTGAATGTCTCCTCAGGAGAACCTGTCGGTAAGGATACGGTTTTATTTCGTTATAATGAAGAAGATTTGAAGTCCAGAAGCAGCTCGATAGAAACGGATATCGCAAGATTAAAGCTTCAGATTCAGCTGGAACAACTGAATGTCGTCAGCGCAGAGGCAGAAGCCTCGCAGGCTCCTAAACTGTCCTTAAAGCAGGCAGAGGATAATCTGAAGACTGCAAAACAGAGGCTCACTGAAGCGGAAGCAGAGTATCAGGATAATGTGAGCAAAACAAAGAAGGAACTGCTTCAGGATAAAAAGGAAGAGTATGCTGAGGCATTAAAGAAATATGAAACCACACTCAATCTGCAGGATAAGCAGCTGAAGCTGTCATTCAGGACCCTGGAGGATGCGAAAACTGCATATGCACAGGCAAACGAATTAACGGATCAGATCAAACAATTTACCGATGATTACATTACTGCCGTGATCAAGGGTGACAGCTTAGCCATGCATAATGCAAAGGAAGCAATCTTTGAGACCTTCTATGGCAGTAAAGAGGCTTATGAGGAGCATCAGGATGCCGTATTTTCCGCTGCACTTGATATGGATTGGGATGATGAAGACCTGTCACTATTACAATACCTGATTACCCATTTCGGAGCTATGATGAAGGAAATGAGGGAAGAACTGCAAATTGCAGAAAACAGTACGGATCCTTTCATCAGTTCGGCTGAACATATCAGGCAATTGAATGAAAAATATGAGTTTGCCAAGCAAAGCTACTTAAAAAATATTGATGACTATCAAGCGCAGCTTACGCTGATGTCTAATTCCCTGTCACCTTCGGCTACTGAATTAAAAAAGCTCAGAAGAGATGATATTAAACTGGAAAATTGTTTGACTTCTCTGAAGAAATCAGCTAAAGAAGTAAGTGATGGGAAGGTTGAAAAGGAATTATCTGACTTACTGTTAGGTGAGAGGGCAAAGCCGATCGAGAAGGATATCGCTGCGAAAAAGCTGGCTCTTGATAGGGCAGAAGAAGATTATGAGACCTTAAAAAAGGAAAATGAGACAGCGAACTCAGAGCTCTTAGCAGAGCTGAAAGAGCTGGATACGGAAATTATCAGTATGGAAAAGGGAACCTACGACTATGAAGAAGCCCTGGAGGGTAAGGAGCAGGCTGTTGCTGCAGCGAAGGAAGCAGTCAGAATGGAAGAACAGGCTGTTGAGCTTTCCAAACTACAATATGATAATGCAGTACTGAGCGATACTGAAAGAGTGGAGCTTACCGAGAAGAAAAACCAGAGCACCGGGCTGGTCGTTCAGGGATACGAGTTGGAGCTGCAGTCGAAGGAAACAGAGCTTTCTGAAGTGAGAAAGCTTCTGGAGCATTCCGGTGAAGTAGTGTCACCCTATGAGGGAATCGTTACTTCTATTGATCTGGAAGCCGGGAAAATTGCGACCGGAGGAGAGTTAATAAAGATCGGAACCGGAGATTACGTGTACCGGGCTGAATTTGACGGTAAAATGGCAGGCTACGCAGAAGCTGGAGGAAAGATTGCGATTACCTTAGCCGGAGAAAAGAGCAGCATCGAAGCCGAGATCAGTACGGTAAGTTTAAACGAAACAGGGAAGGCGGTACTTACGGCAGCCTTACCGGAGCAGGCATATATCTTAGGTGAGTCGGCAGAGTTTAAGATCATGATGGAATCGGATCGATTTGATCTGTGTATTCCGATCCAGGCGCTAAGGGAAGATAATTTCGGAAATTATGTGTACATAACGAGGGAACAGGATACTATTCTGGGAACAGAACTGATTGCGGACAGGGTAAATGTCGAGGTATTGGAGAAGAATAACTCTACCGCAGCGGTGGAGGGACCCTTATCACCTAAGGATAGTGTGATCACGGACAGCAGCAAATTTATCAGTAATGCTGATAAAGTAAGGGTAAAATAATGCGGGAGATAGCCATGAAGCATAGAACCACGTCTGGAACTCATCATAAGAGAATCATATATAAGCTTATTTTATCGGTTATTGCGTTAGTCTTCTGGATCAGTGCAATCGTGAACCAGAAAAAAATGGAGGCTTCTCACGGCTCCATCAGTATAAGATATCGGGACGCCATCCTGACGAAACAGCAGATAGACCAAATCCTTGAGGGAATGCGCTCCAGGAAGGATGCAGATATTCCGCAGGTAACACTTTGGAAGCGTGAGGAGCAGACAAGGATTTCGAACGAGGACTTAGGCAGATTCCTTAAGGTAGATCTGATTACAGTCGCCGGTAATACGTCAGGAATCGTTCAAGGTCCTTTCGCTCAGGGGGGATATCTGTCTCCGCAGGATACGGAGGGCTGTATCATAGACCGGAATACTGCCTTTGAGCTGTTTGGCTCGGAGAAGGTGATCGGCAGGACACTTGAATATGATAATCTGGAATATACCATAAGGGGAGTACTGAAAACAGCGGAAAGTTATACGATGCTGATACAAGCCGGTAGGGAAGAAGGACTGCCTGTGGCGGCTGCAGCCTATCGCTGTATGGAGCTTAGCTTCTCTGAGCCTGATCAGGCGCTTACGCTGGCTAAGAACTTCGTTCAAACCTATGGTCTGGGGGAACCTGTTAGCTATAGTAACGGGTATCGGTATCAGGTGATATCGGAGTTTCTCGTACATCTGCCCATATGGTTATGTGTATTTGGATTCATCCTGTATTCAGTAAGGGCAGTCCATCATTTAAGGGCATCCCTGGTTCTGTCCCTGAGTGGATATGTGGCAGTCATCGCTATCAGTATGCTGCTCATCCGGATTGCAGATATACATTTTCATATTCCGGGTTCATGGCTTCCGAACCGATGGTCTGATTTTGATTTTTGGGCTGCCAAGGGTAAGGAATTACTTGCACCTCTCAGAGGGAGCGAGGATGTGGTTCGGTACTACAAGGATACAGTCCCCTTCAGAAGACTGCTCCTTGTTATTGCCGGAGTCCTGATTACTGTGATAGCTGAACGCCTCCTGCTGAAAAATCGGCTCAGATAATATACTTTATTTCAATATCATAATCTTTAAAAATCGTAGCGATTTCCTTCTGGAAGAAGGCAGAAACCTCGGACAGCTTATCCTTCGGATATACATATTTTCCATACCCGAACTGGCCGTATTTATAGCTGCGGTCCTCCTCCGACATCGGAAGTTCGTTCTCAGGGAATACTTCATTGATAACCTCCTTGGCTCGGGAGGTATACCGGTGGGAGATGATTTCGAAGGTCAAAGGGTGGAAGAGCTTCTCCGGTAAGCGTTCCCGCAGATGGAGAAGCAGCATCTGATAATCCTCTTGCCAGTTCTCATACAGGAACACAGGTGCTATCAGATAACCCATGGGATATCCGGCCTGTATCACCTTGATGGAAGCATCAATCCTTTTTGCCATGGAGGGAGTACGGTTCTCATAATTTTTGATTACCTGATCGGTATTCAGCGTAAACCGGATCTCCGTATGCCCCTGATGGTTCGCATCCAGCAAACTGTCGATTTCCGTATATTTGGTTACAAAACGGAATCTCCCATGGGAGGAGGCGCCGAAATACTCGATAGCGGTTTTTAGCAGATTGGAATAAGGCTCCACCGGCACCGGATCTGAGGTGGCGGAGCCTTCAAAAATAGTAATCTCAGGCTTCCTTTCCAGGATATATTGTTCTGCCTGCTTCAGGATCTCTTCCACGTTCACGTTAATTCTCATATAGGGCTTATCCCCCAGGTTTGTATTCAGATAACAATACTGGCAATGCCCGATGCAGCCTGACAGAAGAGGAAGCTGATAATGTGCCGAGGGCTTACAGGTCTGAAATTTCAGCCCTTTTTTAACACCTACCACAAGCGTATTCTTTCCTTCCTTGTAGGTCTCAGGCGGATTATTTCCCGGTATATGCTCCATGATTTTATTCCCCTGCAGCTCAATGAGTTCAACATCCTTATTCGTTATAAATCTCTGATAAATCCTTTTTCCGATCTCATAATTCATAGAACCTTTTTCAAACAGAATTCTAGTTGGTATATACATGATAATTTCCCCATAATATAAATTTTGATATTATTTAGTATCCGTAATCGGAAGGGATTTTATCAGCCATACCTTTATCATAAAAATTTAATAAAATATGTATCGAAAGTTTTCCAAATCTGTAGTAAAATGTAAGAGGTATAAGCATGATATTAATAAAGCAGAGCTTGCAGTAAGAAAACGGAGCTAAAAATCATGAACATGCTTTATGTTCATGATATAATAAAACATGGAGGTAAGGACATGAGGTTATTATTTTGCAATATTACATGGCTTGACTACTATAAAGGTGTTTTCCCCGGTGTAGATACTCCGAAGAGCAGTGCAGATTACGCCAAAAAGGGAAAAGATGCTCTGGAACAGTATAATTTTGAACGTGTGGCCCTGAATTTTTATGAAGGTCCCTTTGAATCCGGTGATTATTGTTTGGGATATGTGGAGATAAAGCCGGCGAAGGCGAATAAATATCAGCTGCAAATTGAGAACATTGATGGCTGTGAGGATTATAAGAATCAGGATTTCATTGAGGATGTACTGGTGATCTACTGTGCCAACCATCCTGCACATAACTTCACTACAATAGTGGGCTGGTATAAGCATGCAACCGTATACCGATATTACCAGGAGGTAGAGTTTCCGACCGGTGATGAGGGAGAGGGCATCTATGTCCAGTCATATAATGCGATAGCGAAAGCAGAGGACTGTGTGTTACTTCCAAGAAGAGAAAGAAGCAATAAACCGAAATGGTCCGTTCCAAGAAAGCAGTCGGGTACCTCTTATGGCTTTGGTCAGACCAGTATTTGGTTTGCAGAGAAGGAAGAAGAGAATACATATTTGGAGACTTATTTAGACCGCATCGTGAAACAGATAGAGGAATATGACGGGGAGAGCTGGCTGGACCAGTATCCGAACAACAATACCTGAGGCTGAAACATAGAATTACGTTTTCTATAACAATTAAATTATAATAATCTGAGAAAGACGGTCTGCTTTTGCAGACCGTCTTAACATGTAAACAATTCTGATTGGATAATCCAGCAAAGTAATAAGCTGCGGTACGTTAAAGGGAAGCAAAGATGCCACTGATCGTATCCGCCGGAAGCACCAGCGCAAATCTCACATAGCCTTCTCCCAGGGAGCCGAAGCTTGAACCGGGAGTACATAGGATTCCGGTTTCATGAAACAGCTTCATGCAGTAAGCATTAGAGTCCGTATACCCTTCGGGGATCCGTGCCCACACGAACATGGACCCTTCGGAGGACCGGACCTGTAAGCCTAACTTAACAAGACCAGAGCAGAGAGCATCCCGGCGTTTCTCATACTCCCTACAGTTTAGAATTACACTGTACTGAGGCCCGTTTAAGGCTGCGATTGCCGCCTTCTGTACCAGGTAACTGGTGCCGTAGTCGAACTGGGAACGAAGAGACCTAAATTTATGTATGATATCCTTATTTCCAAGCAGGAAGGAGATCCGGAGTCCGGTAATATTATAGGTTTTAGATAGGGAATTAAATTCCACGCCGACCTCCCTTGCTCCCGGAAAGTTTAAGAAGGAGGTTCCCTTTCTTCCGTCATAGATGATCTCGGAATACGCATTATCATGAATGATGACGATCCGGTTCCGATTTGCAAAGGCGATCAGTTCCTCGTAAAAGGAAGCAGGTGCTGTTGTACAAACCGGATTAGCAGGATAGGAGACAATCATCAGCTTTGCTCTTCCTGCTACCTCTGCAGGGATGGAAGCCAGATCTGGCACATAATTATTCTCGGGCAGAAGCTCATAATAGGCAATCTCTGCACCGCACAGATACGGTCCGATCTCAAAGATCGGATATCCGGGGTTGGGTACCAGTACGGTATCCCCGGGATTGAAGAGAGCCAATCCGATATGGGCCATACCTTCCTGAGTTCCGGACACAGAAGTGATTTCCTCGGGGGTGAGAGTAACATCATAACGGTTCTGATACCAGTTGATCACAGCCTGTTTCAGCTCAGGGGTATCTCCGAGGGAATATTTATAATTGTGAGGATCCAGGGCTGCCCTCGACACTTCCTCCATAATATGGATATCCGGCGAGAAATCCGGTGTTCCCACACTGAGATTATATACCGGCTTTCCCAGCGTCAGCCGTTCGTTTTTATACTGATCCAGAGTATTGAATATGTTGCTTCCAAACCGGTTGGACCTTTCAGAAAATTCTATCTTCATATGCTGCTCCTTTATGTTACATCTTCGGTCATTCATTCGTCTTAAGCTCAGCCGGTGTGTACCATCTGATCTGTCCCTTTTCCAGGGCTTCTTCAAAGGTATCTGCCACATCGGGGATCTCCTCACCGTATTTTCTGCGATAATCCTCCGCATAATACGGTTTCGGATTCATCTCCGCACGATCCACATCTACGGTAGGCTCCTCCCCCTCACGCACCTTACGGGCGACAAGGACAGTACGGTAATTGTCGTTTACCTCATAGGAACAGGTGGAGAGCATCAACAGCTCATCCTTCTCATTGATATCAACGGCATCGACATTAAACAGCGAACGGATCCGGATCTGATAAACAAAATTCAGGAATTCGGAGGAGCTTTTAAAGGAGTTCTTCCGGTATTCGAAGAAATAGTCCTTAGCAGGGTCCGGAGGAGTGATAAAGACCGCAAATACCTTCCAGGTTCCTGTATTGTAGATCGTATCAAACTTTAATGTGGGATGTTCCCTGTAAAAGCTGATCTCCTTCTTATATTCCAGAATGGAATGGAACATCTTCTCCTTAGTTGAGACCATGTTATGGCCATGGATCACTAAGTTTCTTGAATTAGCCTCCACGGATGACCGGGGATCCAGGAACAGGGTACCGGCCTTACTGTATTCCTTATTAAAGCCCTTGAAGAGATAGTATTCCGGGTCCTTCTTATCTGGTTGCACCACCACATAATCCACATCCGTACCGGGGATGTTAATCCAGCCCTTGGTCTCCGCATTCTCAGCCAGCAGTTCCGCAAACTGCAGCAGTCTGCCCTGCTCGTCCCTGCTCGGATCGGGTGCCCCGGTGGGAGCATCGGAAACCGAACCTGGCATAGGAGTAACCCCAGTCGTATCAGGAACAGGAGTTAGAGTCAAGATAGGTGCTGTTTCAGACGGCAGCTTATTATCAGTCTCAGCTCGATGGTATAAATCCCTGGTGTAATCAATAACCTTTTTAGAACGATAGGGCTGAATTACGTTTTCATTCAGAAAGAGCCCAAGAAATATTACAAATCCGATGCTGCAGAGGATACGGAGTCCTCTTATGATATTATTCCGGGTAAATGCTTTGTGGAACAACTGATTACTATGCTGTGAACCGGTGTTATCCATCGTGTTTTCATCCGATACGGTTACAATTGCATCCTCTGTATGTAATTCCTCCGGGAGAGCATCATTACCCTCAGAGGATTTCTCATTCTGTTCCTGAACTTCCAGTTTTAAATCAGGTTTTTTATTTTGTTTTTTGCCAGACATGTGATTGCTCCTTTATTAGAATGTAAGCAAGCTCATTATAACTCTAATGAAATTTATGGTAAAGCAAATTTTGAATGGGGCTGTTTTTTAATGTCCTAGAAATACAAGAGGCTCCATATATGTTCCCCTCACACACTGATTGCTGGACAGATTTTGATTATGTATGCCATCTTCGGACATTAATGTCCGCATCTGTCATTACATAATCCTCAATCTATTCAGCAAACAGTGCATTATGGGGAACATAAAGGGCCTCTTGAATTATTTATACTTAATGTGAAACAGCCCCATTCTCTTATCTGTTAGAAGCAACCACCGCCTAAGGAAAGAAGAAGGATAAGGGGGAGGATGCCGTCCATACCGCATCCGCCGCCGCAGCTGCCTTTGCCTCCGAATAAACCACCGCCATCGCCTCCGCTGCATAAAAGTAAGAGAATTAACAGCATAGGGCTGAAACCATTATTATCGCATTTATTATCTCTGCAGTAGGAAGAAGAAAGATCACTCATAATTGAGCCTCCTAATATTTAATTGATAGTATAACATATGCGGGGCACTGGAGTAATTTCATGTCGTAATGTGACATAGTCACATAGCGGAAAAGGCATGATACCTACCTCAAAATAGTTCTTATAGTTTACATAATATATTTATGGATATTATTCAATAACATTATATTTTCGCAATAAATGAAAGGTGGTCTAATCAGATAAAAATCAAATAAAGTTATTATGACATTTTGACAAAATGTGGTATAATCAGTGAGACAGTTCATGAAGCTCATCCTTTATCATCATTTAGCAGAAGTGAGGTTTCCTATGAGAAAGATAATTCTCTTACTTTTTATTGTAATATTATTGGCAGGATGCTCCAAGGAGAAGGATAATTCAAAGGATACGATGATCCAGCCTGAGGATCAGAGCACTGATCAGAACGATCCGGATCCTACCGATGCTTCCTCAGGAAATCAAAAGAGCAGTCAGACTTCAAAGAATCCTTCCAAAGCTGCTTCCGGGAACTCGGTACAGGATCATACTGTCCCGGGGGTCACAGAGGTATTACAGGAAGGCGAAGTAGCGGAATTCACAGGGGCAGTCGGTGATGCCAAGATACATATGACATTAAAGTATGACAAAAGCCAGATTACTGGTTCCTATTATTATGATACCTATGGAACTGAGATTAAGCTTGACGGTTCCGATCAAAACATCTATCAGGATTATCCAACCTTTGTGCTCACGGAGGATACGGACCCGCAGGGACAGTTTATCGGTGCATTCATAAACGAGGATATAATCGAAGGGTATTGGAAGAGCTGGAATAAGCTGTACCCGATGTATCTGATCCGTTCCGGTTCAAAGGCAAATCCCCCGAAACAGCCCGGAAATGCCATCCTGCAATTTGATGGAGATTGGTATGGCAGGAATACAACTTATTTTGCCGGAACCGATATGTCCATTCATGTACTATTTGATGATTTACTATACTTTGAGCTGAGTGCCCATAACGGTACAGCAACCGGAGCCCTGAGTGGTTTGGCAATCTATCGGGAGGGTTCAGCAAGGGTAACCTTCCGGGAGCAAATCAACTGGGAGGTTCCGGGCAGCGAACATATAAGCTTTGAGTTCAGGAAGAATGCAGACGAAATCACGCTGTTGTCCAATCAATACGATTACTCCTGCGGAATGGGTGTAGCCTTTGACGACACCTATACCAGTGAAGAAATCAAACCGGCAATACCCTCCTTAATCGATGTTGGTATCGTTGACAATAAGGAACAGCAGGAGCTGTTCATTAAAACAGTGAATTACTCGGACTACTCCTTTCTTCGGAATACACAGTCTGTCATGTATGAAGAGGTCCTTCTGGACGGAAGGAAGGTACGTGCCGGAACCTCCTATCTGAGAGGTGCCAGTGGATTATGCTATTATATCAATGCTTTGGATTATATGTATGCAGCGATCTATGATGAGAGTAGCATCCAATACTACACGAATGACGCGAAATATGCCGATCATATGCCTGAGCCTATGAAGGAATGGTCAGAGTCCTTTGGTGTCGAAATCGTATACAATGAAATCACAGCGCCTTATCCCTTTGACAGCAGTATTCCCGACCTGCTTGTAAATCAGTGGGAACAGTTGAAGAAGGAACAGGAGATTACGCTTCCGGCGACCTATTCCCTGAAGGATTGCAGTTTTGGGGATCTGAACCTGGATGGTCAGGAGGATTTTGCCGCAGTAGTTGAACAAGGTCCCGGTCAATATACCGGAAGCAGACAAATCTATCTCTTTCTGAATAATAAGGGAAATTTTAAACTAGCCTTTGAAAATAACAGCATCGTGTTGGGAAACCTGGAAGGCGGAGCATTTGGTGATCCTTATGAAGACATATCCTTATCAGAGGGCGAATTTTGTGTACAGGATTATGGCGGAAGCTCGGATCGGTGGGGTCATAGCTATACGTTTACCTATCAGGATAATAAGCTTAT
>JAEZJW010000131.1 GCA_023415595.1 Bacillota bacterium | reverse complement strand
GCAATGACGAAGGATATCGATCAGTATATGTATGACCTGTCGAAGAGATTATCTAAATAATCAATGCGTAAGATATCAGCAGAACTGACTTTACAGGCTGGTAACACAATCAGTCTTGCTGACAGTTGAAATAGAACTGACACTAACAATAAAAAGCGCGTTATACTTATAACGCGCTTTTGCATATCCGGAAACAGATCCGGTAATTTTTACTACTGCAGGATCCGCCTTTGATTAAGGCAGAATGGAGTCAGACATGAGCAAAAAAATGAAAAAGCTTTTATCCTACTACCGGCCATACCTGGGACTATTCTATGCAGACTTATTCTTCGCCCTGCTGTCTGCAGCAATCTCATTGGTCTATCCGATGGTGGTAAGATACATAACAAATGACGTATTAGTAAATTATGAAATTGCTCAGGCATCCCCGATAATTATTAAGCTGCTTTTTCTGATGCTTGGTCTCTTGCTTCTGGAATTCGTCAGTAATTATTTCACTGCCTATCAGGGACATATCATGGGTGCTAAGATGGAATATGATATGAGAAATGACCTCTTCATGCATTATCAGAAGCTATCCTTTAACTTTTATGACAATCAGAAGACGGGTCAGCTGATGTCCAGGATCACCAATGATCTGTTCGATGTTTCGGAACTTTGCCATCATGGCCCCGAAGATATCGTAATCTCAATCATCAAATTCGTTGGAGCCTTTGTTATTCTGATCAGCATTGACCTGCCGCTTACACTGATTGTATTTGCTTTTCTCCCCATCATGTTCCTGTTTGCCTTTCAAATGAGAAAAAGGATGAGCCGGGCCTTCCGGAAGAACAGGGAGCGGATCGCAGATATTAATGCAAGGATTGAAGATAATCTGTCCGGGATCCGAGTAGTCAAATCCTTTGCGAATGAGTCCATGGAAATAGATAAATTTATGGAGGGGAATGGGAGGTTCGTTGACAGCAAACGTAACAGCTACCGGAACATGTCGACCTTCCATTCAGGGCTGTCCCTTTTTACAGGACTGATCAATGTTGCAGTCATCGCAGGCGGAGGCCTGTTCATCGCTCATAGGATCATTAATGTCGGAGACCTTCTGACCTTCTTATTATATATCAACAACCTGATCGATCCGGTGAAGAAGCTGATTAATTTCACCGAGTCGTTCCAAAACGGAATGACTGGTTTTGACCGGTTCTTTGATATTCTGGAGGTTGAACCGGATATCGTAGATCAGCCGGGTGCCCTGACCTTAAAGGAGGTAAAGGGAGAGATTGAATTCTGTAACGTAGCATTTAAGTATCAGGATACGGCAGCAGAGGTGTTCCGGAATATCGACCTTAAGGTGGAGGCAGGGGAGTATGTTGCCTTAGTTGGTTCCTCCGGTGTTGGTAAGACGACCATGTGCAGCCTGATACCGAGGTTTTATGAAGTATCCGAGGGAAGCATTACCCTCGATGGAGCAGATATCAGAAAGATCAAACTGAATTCTCTTAGGAAGAATATTGGAATCGTTCAGCAGGATGTCTATCTGTTCGCCGGTACGGTGATGGAGAATATCCGCTACGGGAAACCGGACGCATCAGAGGAAGAGATCATAGAGGCTGCTAAGAATGCCAATGCCCATGATTTCATCCAGGGACTTCCGGACGGATATCATACCTATATCGGACAAAGGGGAATTAAGCTGTCCGGAGGTCAGAAGCAACGATTAAGTATCGCAAGGGTATTCCTAAAAAACCCTCCGGTTCTGATTTTTGATGAGGCGACCTCCTCCCTGGATAACGAGAGTGAGAAGGTAGTTCAGGATTCCCTTGAGAAGCTGGCAAAGAACAGGACGACCTTTGTTATTGCCCACAGACTGACCACCATCAAGAATGCGAAGAGGATTCTGGTACTGACGGAGGAAGGAATGAAAGAGTCCGGCAGCCATGAGGAGCTTTTGGCTTTGAACGGTGTCTATGCTAGCCTCTATCATATGGCTTTTGATCCGAAGAATGCTGAAGTTTAAATAAGCTTAGCTGATTATTATTGGCAGAAGCACCTCGTAATATCCAGGAAATTTAAGCTGCCAAAAATTTCTTTGTCGGAACAGTCAGTTTTGTGGAACTAATAACCCGGATGCGGCGTCTAATCATCAGAAAGGCAAAGATAAAGCAGCTTGCATCCATTTTATCATTTACATCGTCTATCAGAACTTGTATACTATTGCCATGTAGTATATGGAAGACAGATGATGATAAAGGTATAGCAAATAGGGGGATAATAGGATGCAAAAAGAAATACGCAACGACTTCTCCGAAAAATCACCTGCATATGACATAGAGACCTTAATGAGGCAATACGGAAACGATGTACTGCGGACAGCATACATGTATGTCAAGGATGTCCATACGGCAGAGGATATTTTTCAGGATGTATTTATCAAGGTGAACCAGAAGCTTTCCACCTTTGAAGGAAATTCAAGCAATAAGACCTGGATCATCCGGAATACAATCAACACCTGTAAGGATTATTTAAAGCGTGCCTGGAACAGGCGGGTTGTACCGATGATGGAATATCAGGAGGATGCAATTGTCAGCGAGTCTGATTATGAGGAAGTTGAGAAGCAGGATACGAACCAGTTGGTTAAGCAGACGGTGCTATCCCTGCCTGAGAAGTACAGAGATGTTGTACTCTGTGTATATTTCCAGGAGATGACCATAACAGAGGCTGCGAATGCCTTGGGAATTGCGGAGGGGACCGCCAAGAGCAGGCTCTCACGAGCCAGGCTGCGATTAAAAGAAGTGTTGGAGGGGAGGATTTCAGATGAGTTTTGATCAAAAGAAGAACGGCAATATGGAAAATGATGAATTGAAAATAAAATCACATCTGAACACTTCTCTTGAAAAAGAAGGAATTAGTGTATCGGAGGATTTAATCAATAGAACGCTGGAAGCAATCAGAAAACAGTCACAGGAAGCAACCGGCCCGGTAAGAGCCGAGCAGGAAAGGCAGCCCGAAAGAAAAGTAATACCATGGTTCAAATATGCACGTAATTTTGCAGCCGTAGCTGCTGCGGGAATGATTCTGGTGCTGGGCATCAATGGCTTGGAACAGACGGGAAAGAAGTCGGATCAATCAGAAACTGCCAAAGAGAAGGAAAACGGCATCAGCTATGATATGGCAGCCACGGACCAGGCAGCACCGGAAGCTGCTGATTCGAAAGCGGATGCAGGTAACTCTGTGATGGAATTTGCTGCTCAGTCAGGAGAGAGCACATTAAGTAGTGATAATAACGGGGAAGACGAAATATACGGAATTAATTCGGAAGAGAAGCTAGATGATTCCGTCATGGTAACGGAAGATACCGATGCAGTGCTGAAGGCTGCCGGAAAGGCTCCTACAAGCGACGATGGGGCAGAGGGTGATCGCTTACTCCTTTCCTTCAGGGAGATCTGTCCAATCCTGCCGGAGGAGGCACAGGATATAACGATAACCGGAAACGCTGATCAAGGAGAACGGCTCATCAGTGATTCAGAAGAGATCAAACTGTTCTATAACCAGATGGAAAGCTATGCATACGCGGAAGGAGTTACAGAGGAAAGTAATGTTCATCTGACCGCTGTAATCCGGAAGGCAGACGGTATATTTGAGATGCGTTTGGAAGAAGGGACTCTGGCAACCAGCTATACAAGCGGAGGAGCCACAGTTGAAAACAGATTTGAAATATCTGATTACATGCAGCTCCTGAAGGATCTGGAAGGTTGGTATCAGACCAATAATTAAATGAAATAAACTAAAAGGCACCTGGTCCCTCCCGTAGCATGGATACCATGCATTGCGGGGGGTGTCAGGTGCCTATTCATATGCTTATACTAAGGATAAAGCTTCACAGGTTATCGAGAATGATTACAGCTCATCCTCGGGGAGCTCGGGATCCGTGACAGCTGTCTCGGCTGCATCCTCATCGGAGGTGATGTTAATGGGGACATATTCTCTGCCCTCCGCATCCTTCTCATCCTCATCCTCGGTCTCAAAATCTTCAAAATCATCTTCGAACTCATCAAAGTCGTCGGAGGAATCCTTCTTGATTACATTCTTATAAAGATAATAGGCACCCGCAGCAAGTGTTGCAACAGAGAGAGTACCAAATATAAATTTACCAAGCTTCTTCATATCAGTCGTCATCCTTTCATAATATTTAATAATATGCTATTAATTATATACTATTCTATTATTATAATTCTGTTTTGGAAAAAAATAAAGTAAAATATTATAAGTATTAGAATATTTTACTAATCTTATTAAGAAATCGATTTCTTCGCCTAGGAATTGACATAATTCCTCTTATTTGCTATTGTGAAATTATACGCAACAGCAAAGAACTAAAGGAGGAGATACATCATGTATTACAGAAAGAGATTATCCATGCTCTTCATTCTGGCTATGGTTGCATCATTGGCGGCAGGATGCAGCGGCAGCAGTAAGAAGGCACCTGCAGACCCGACTCCTACAGCAGCACCGGAAGCTGTTCCAACCGAAGCACCTGCTGCCACAGCCACACCGGCACCTTCACCGACGCCGGTGCCGATTGATTATAAGACAGCAGCAATAAAAGATATCTACGCAGATTATTTCCTGGTTGGTGGGGTACTTGGCAACAGCGGAATGAGGGATCCTTCTGTTTCCGGGATTATTACAGCTAATTTTAACAGTGTAACGATGGAAAATGAGATGAAACCGGATTCTCTGCTGGATTATATGACATCCATTTCTGATCCGAAGTACAAGGAAAGCCCCGCAGTCAATTATAAGACACTCGATACCTGCTTAAAATTTGCGAAGGATAACGGGCTTAAGATGAGAGGACATACCCTGGTATGGCACAGTCAGACACCCCGCTGGTTCTTCACTGTGGACTATTCCAAGGATGCGGATGCTCCTTTTGTAACAAAGGAAGTCATGCTGAAGCGTATGGAGAATTATATCAAGCAGATTCTGGAGTACTGTCAGACAAATTATCCGGGAGTAATCTATGCCTGGGATGTGGTAAATGAAGCAATAGAGGTTAACAACTTACACCCGGAAGGACTTAGGACAGAAGGAAGCTACTGGTATACGGTAGTCGGAGACGAATTTGTTGAGAAAGCCTTTGAATTTGCACGAAAATATGCTGATCCGGAGGTTAAGCTATTCTATAACGATTATGGTACAGAGGATTCTATGAAGTCATCTGCGATCAAGAAGCTGGCAGCAAAGATAAAAGAGCAGGGGAATATTGATGGCATTGGTCTGCAGACCCATATCAGTATAGACTCCCCTTCCATTAACGATATTGATTCCACTGCCCGTTCCCTAGCAGAGCTTGGCTTAGAGCTCCAGGTTACTGAGCTGGACATGAATATGTCTGCGAACACGGAGGAAGATCTCGCAAAGCAGGCGTCCAGATACAGGAGATTGTTCCTCTATTTCAAGAAATGGGTGGATGACGGTATTAAGCTGACGAGTGTAACCTTCTGGGGAACAACGGACGACAGATCCTGGCTGAACAAGCCAAATGCTCCAAGCTATCCGTTGCTCTTTGACAAGAATTTTGAGAAGAAGCCAGCCTATTTCGGAGTGATCCAGGATCCGGAGGTTAAGCTTTACTAGAGAGTTTAATTATTAATAATTATAGGGACCTTGGAAAGAATAGATGTCAGAAGCATCTTTCTTTCCGGGGTCCTTTCTATTATCCTTCTGCCGGACAGTCTCGGATCATTCGTTTTATTGAAGGCTAATTGATCTTCAAAAGAAATATAAGCAGAAATCATTTACAATTACATAAGATGTGCAGAAAGTGAGGACCTTACATTGAATATCGGTATCTTTACGGAGACTTACTACCCCGAGATTAACGGAGTAGCGAATTCATCCTATCTGTTGAAACACGAGCTGGAGAAAAGGGGGCATCAAGTTTATGTCTTTACAACCACGACACCGGGAGCACCGGAGCATGAGCTGAATGTGTTCCGTGTCCCGAGTATTCCCTTCCTGCTGATTACCGAACGGCGGGTTGGCCTGTTCTATCAGCCAAAGCTGGCAGCAATCATAAAGAAATTAAATCTGGATATCATCCATACACAGACAGAATTCTTCCTTGGCATCTTCGGACGCATTATGGCACGGGAGCTAAGACTGCCGATTGTCCATACTTACCATACCATTTACGAGGATTATACCCATTATCTGACCCGATTTAAAGCACTGGACCAAAGAGCGAAGGCGTTTGCACGGACCTATTCCAAGGTATGCTGTAATACCGTGGAACAGGTCATTGTTCCCACGGAGAAAACCAGGCAGCTGTTGATTAGGTACAATGTCCATAAGGACATATCGGTCATCCCCACGGGGATTGATCTGCATAAATTTGGCCGCTGCGGATACCGGACCGAGGAGATTGACGCCATAAAGAAGCAGTACGGAATTCTCCCGGACCGGAAGGTCTTATTGTACCTGGGGAGGGTCTCTCAGGAGAAGAATCTCGAGGAGGTCATCCGTGCCATGCCGGAATATATGAAGAGAAGAGAAAATACCGTATTCGTAGTAGTGGGAAGCGGACCTGCATCAGAGAAGCTGAAGGAGCTGGTAGAACAGCTCGGGCTATCGGACCGGTTTATCTTCACCGGTGCGAAGCCCTGGGATACGATCGGCTTATATTATCGTCTTGGAGATGTATTTGTCAGTGCTTCCCGCAGTGAGACCCAGGGGCTTACTTATATTGAAGCTCTGGCTTCTGGAGTACCTGTGGTCGCCAGGGAGGATCAATGCCTGGAGGATATTCTTGAGCAGGGTGTTAACGGTTATACCTTTACGGATACCGAGGGCTTATACTATGGGTTGGACCAGGTCCTGTATCTGGATCAGGAGACGGACTATTCCACTAACGCAGAGCATTCGGTAAGAAAGTTTTCCACCGAAGAATTTGCACGTCAGGTGGAACTGGTCTACCAGCAGGTCCTGTCCCGCGACCATACCACCTGTAAGCGGTAAACACCGATCCAGGCAAAATATAAAGGAAACCTAAACGGATAAGAGCACCTATATTTATAAGAGATATGGGCAGTACCATAAAACAAGCACGATTTTCGGGAGTTGCTGCATGCGTTTATTACGTTTCGCTCCTCCCTAATAGTTGCGTCGGTCGCTCGCAAAACGAACTAGCCTGCAGCAACCCACTCGAAAATCGGCTAATCGTTTTCTGGCATCTGCCCATATCCCTTATATAAAGGCGCTCTTATCCTGCATACCGATGCTTAAATTTTGATATCTGGATCGTCCACCATTTTCCTCTTAAGAAAATTTTAAGTATTGCGACAAGATTTTGACAAAAAATTTTAGTTATGATACTATATATGGTAGAAAACTGTTATTTCATAAGTATTTTTGGCAAAAAGATTCTGCCCGAAATATTTAGGAGCAACCGGGCAGCTTACAAGGCTGTCTGACACCAGAGACTGAAAGAACTGAGGAGGAAGATAGTATGAAAATGAGATACGGCAGAAAAATTGCCCTGATACTCTCACTGGCATTACTGTTACCGTTTCTGTTGGATCAGAATGTTGCCCAAGCATTGGCTGCAGCAACTCCGACATTTACGGAAAGTAAATTTGAAATCGTAGGAGAGGGATCGACCCATCAACTTGAAATTAAGGACAAGGTAACGGGCAGTAAATACAAATGGTCTTCTTCAGATAAGAAGGTTGCCAAGGTATCCAGTAAGGGGTTGGTAACCGCGGTAACAAAGGGGACGACTACAATCAAGTGCGTAATTACCCTGCCTACAAAAAAGACGAAGACAATTACCAGTAAGGTTACGGTTACCGTTCCCGCTGACGAAGTTAAGATTAATAATGCAGTCGAGGTAAATGGAGCCCATATCCTGTTGGTAGGTGAGAAGTTTGACTATAACAGGGACATCGTTCCTGCAGGCTCCTCTTATATTACATATTGGTCCATCGGAGGCGGTGACGAGAGCTGTATCCGGATCGATGATAGTGCAGCCGGAACCGTAACAGCCTTAAAACCCGGTAAGGTGATCCTTAAGGCAACGGCAGCTAAGACAACGAATAACGATGATCTTAAGAAAAGTATCATTAATGATGCAATTATTATAGAAGTGAAGAACCCGACAGCAACTGTAAATTCAGCTGAAATCATCGGCAGCACAGAGATCAGGGTCGTATTTGACAGTCCTGTGGATCCGGCTACCGTGATCGGAACGAATAATTCCCTGCTAAACAGCATAGAGATAACACTCCGTAAGAACACCAAGGGTGTACTGGCGAAGGATCCTGGAACCCTGAAGGCAAGTCTGTCAACGGACGGAAAGATACTTACCATCACCTCGCAGAATATGCTTGACGGTGAATACGGAATTAATGTTTCCTCTAAGATTAAGACTACCGGCGGAGTAGCCATTGAAGAATATTATAAGCAGGCCAACTTCGTGGACACCATGGGACCTACCATTAAGTCAGTTGTATTGGATGACTCGGGTCTGATTGCTTCCATTCTTTTCAGTGAAGCAGTAGATGTAACAAACCTGAAGGTTTCTAATGCTACCCTGCTTACCTCAGGAAATGCAGATCCAACCACAATCAGTAAGCTGAATAATCGCCTGAATTATGTGCTTAGTACGGACAAGAAATCCTTAACGATCAATTTGTCCGGAATCGCATCCACGGATTATGGAAAGCCCTTCCTGGTAACCTTCAGTGGTATTAAGGATCTGGCAGGAAATACGCCTCCATCCTTCACCCTGTCCGCAACAATAGTGACAGATACCTCTCCAAAGCCACAGGCGAGACCGTTTATGGCTGTGAGAACCTCTTATAATACATTAACAATTACTTTTGACAGAGCGATAAAACAACCTGGCTTTGTCATGATCAATAATGGCAATATGATTCTGGGTGTGGTTGATTCCACGGATAACAAGAAGGTGAACTATACCTTCAGTGATGCGGAAGCCGCCGCTTTAACCGGAATACTGCCGGTATCCGTCATCAACTGGAGCGGCTACAACGTAGCTCCTACAGATACCTTGGCCAACCAGCCATACAAATTCCCGGGAATCAATTTTACGGCGGACAGGACAAGCCCTGTATTACTAAACTATAATTTTGATCCGGAAACAAATATCCTGACGCTGGCTTATAATGAGACTGTTACGCTGACCTCAGCGAGTGGAATCTTCTCAAGTACCTTGCGTACTGCAACGGACGAGATCTTCTCTGGAACAAACATTACCTATACGAAGCTGGAATCTACAGACAATAAGGTAATTAAGCTGCTGATGGGTAATATGACACTGCTGGGAAGCTATACATTCTCGATTGATTATGCCTTTGTCGCTGATAATTTCAGAAATTATAGCCTGAGAGTGGATAATATCACCCTCAGTAATACGGGCGGTACTGCTGCAGAGCTTCCCGGACCTTATTTGATTAGCCAGTCCACAACGAATCTAAGCCAGATTTATGTTGAATTTGCCAATATGCTGGATGTCGCATCAGCTACGAATATCGCGAATTATAATATTCCGGGAGTAACGATCCTTTCGGCAGCGATAACCAAAAATAACAAAACGAATGGTGCTACCGTTGTACTTACCGTTGCGGACGGTTCCATTGATATCACCCTGGAAAGACCGATGACAATCAAGGGGGTCAAGGGCTATAACGGAAGCTATTCCGAGATGGAAACCTTCCCGACTCAGATGATAGAGCTAAAGGATAATAAGAAGCCAACTCTGCTGGGTAATCCAGAATATGACAAGCAGGCTTTGAACGTGATCAAGCTGAATTTCAATGAAGAGATGAAGGGTACCTTAACAGCCCGAGTCACACAAGTAGGAACAAACCCGATTGAGATCCCTAATATTGTGGCTATCAACGGCAAAACCGTAACACTGACCCTTGGCTTCATACCGAATTCAGGTTCCCTCTTGAGAATCGATATCCTGAGCAATGGCTTAACCGATATTAGCGGTAATCAGACAACTATGTCGCCTCAGTACAATGTATACGTAACATATAACTGATCCATCCGATTGAAAAGATTAAAAAATGAGGTACTCTCAAAGGTGCAATCCTTTGGGAGTACCGATACAAAGGAGAACGAGAATGTACGTATTTAAGGACGAGTATAGAACCGGAATAGACAGGATCGATGAAGAGCATAAGAAATTATTTGAAATAGCAGACAGGGCTTATGAAGTCCTCGTTGATGAATTCATACCGGATAAGTACGATTATATCGTAGACATTTTAGGTGAACTGAAGGATTATGCGGGAACTCATTTTGAACATGAAGAGGAGTACATGGCGGAGATCGGCTATAAGAAGCTTTTCACCCATAAGGTCGAGCATCATGATTTTGTTGAAAAGCTGAATGAATACGATCTGGAGACCATAGATGAGAATCAGAAGGAAGCTATAATGGAGCTTTTGGACTTCCTTAGCAACTGGCTTGTAGATCACATCTTAAAGAATGATAAGCAGATCGGTTAGTTAGATCTGCCGAATGGAAGCATAGGATAAAGATACAGCCTAATCCCCCGACAGCCATTAAAACCGGCTGTCCGGGGGATTGATTCATGTTACCCCCGCCGGGAGCACGTTTCATGCGAACCAGGCGGCAGGCTTGTCTTGATTGATACATCGAAGATACCGTCTGTAAATCATTAAGGAACTGATTAGTCGAAGCTTCGGGTGAAAATATCGCTCTTCTCAAGCAGGTTTTCTACTGTATCGATACCCAGCCTGTGGAGAAGTTCAATCACATAAGGATTATCAATCGGGGTGGGATAGGTGGCAGCCTGGCCGTATTCCTCCACATGAACCTTTCCCTCCTCGTGGGGGATCAGGGCTCTCGGACCACCGACACAGCCGCCGACACAGCCCATACCTTCATAGAAATTCGCTTCTATCTTACCGGACACGATATCGTTTACCATCGCCCTGCAGGCGGGAACACCGTCAGCCTGCTTTGAGTGGAAGGTGATGTCCCGATGGGGGTTCAGCCGTTCCAGAGTAAGCTCGACGGCTTCACTGACACCTCCGGTATGGGCATAGATTCTTCCCGCTCTGGTGGAGTGATCCTTTTCACTTTCCTCCATATCGGCAGGATTGATCTCCATGACATTGAAGATATCCTGAATCTCCTGGAAGGTTAGGACATAATCCACGGCATCAGCGATATCCTTCTCCCTGGCCTCGGCCTTCTTAGCCAGACAGGGTCCGATAAAGATCGTCAGAGCATCGGGAAGCATGATTTAAACAGCACGGCCGCTGGCAATCATCGGGGATACTGCCGGCGGAACATGGGGAACCAAATCGTGATATATTTTTCTGATCATGGCAATCCAGACGGGACAGCAGCAGCTGGTCAGCTGGTAATCCTCCTCTGTTTTAATATTGGCGTCGAATTCCAGGGCCTCCTTCAGGGTTAGGATATCGGCAAACAGCGCCACCTCTATCATTCCGTCAAATCCAACCTGTTTCAGGGCATTCCTTAACTTCCCCGGAGTAACATCACTGCTGAACTGGCCAAGGAAGGCAGGTGCAATCAGTGCATAGGTAAGGCCTTTGTGAGAACGGATTGCCTGAAGGGCAGGAATGACATCCTTACTATTGGTAAGCTTACCCGCACGGCATTCCTGGATACAGTAGGAGCAGCCGGAGCATAATTCCTCATCAACTTTAAGTTCTCCGGTTTCATCGGGGTGGATGGCATG
This sequence comes from Bacillota bacterium, assembly GCA_023415595.1. Lineage (GTDB taxonomy): Bacteria > Bacillota > Clostridia > Lachnospirales > Lachnospiraceae > Mobilitalea. The sequence continues at coordinate 31,053 of JAEZJW010000131.1, read as the reverse complement.
GAAGGGGCATACATTCACGCATTGCCTGTCATCCTCACAGTCGCAATTATCGGTATGCCAAATCAGAGGGTGCTTCTCTGGATGAAGCAGACAATCCAGATGATGTACATCAAACGCATCCAGTGATCTTAAATACTCTTCCTGATGATTCTTCACTGTAGCAGCCAAAAGCTCCCGGTATAATTCCTCAAATGTTTTCAATTATGACACCTCGTTTGATAGATTATTGGTATTATCCTCATTTATATCATTATTATACCAAACTATACTTTACTAGGATATGGATTTGTTTTATAATTATAGTCAAACTGTTACTGTTCAGACTTTTATATTATTGTCCGGACTTCTGGTTCTGCACCCTATACTCCATTAAGGGTGAATAGTAACGATATATTATATTGATATGGGTATATGGGGGATATGAGATTCCACGGGCAGCATCGTTGAGATTGTGAATATTTTTAACTGCCGGGGTTAATCTAATTAGAAAATATAGGATATGAGGTATAGAGTTGAAGGATCGTACGAAGAAATTTTGGAAGAATGCCGTCAGGTTATTTTTTTATTTATATATTATTGTTTTATCTTATTTTTTATTTTTTAGTGAATCCTTTGGCAGGGGCAACTCTTCGATCGGATATCGGTATAATCTGGAGCTTCTTGTGGAGATAAAGAGGTTTATTAAGTATCGGCAACAAGTAGGCTTTGATGTATTTGTGATCAATATTCTCGGTAATATCGTTGCATTTATGCCCTTTGGATTTTTGTTGCCGATCATTCATAATAAATACCGCGGGCTTTTACGTGTGGCATTCTATAGCCTTTTGTTCAGTCTGACAGTAGAGGCGATTCAGATGCTATCCCGGGTTGGCATTTTTGATGTGGATGACATCCTTCTGAACACCATCGGAGGAATTCTTGGCTATCTGCTATTTGCGATCTGTAATCTGATTTACCGCAGTTTACAAAAGAATAATCGGAAAGGGAAAAGACATGCTTAAGCTTTTTAAAAAAAGGGATATGATCCATTTCTCCGGAAGAAAACATACCAAGCTTGGGATTCTCTCGGCTATCATCGGAATAGTTGTCACCACGGGTTTCCTCGCTGTCAGTATCGTATCCGGAGTCATGCAGGGAGAGGGAGGAGAATTGTTCGGGATGCTGGGAATGCTCCTGCTTGCCCTTGCAATATTCGGTTTTGTCCTATCCTATAAAGCCTTAAAGCAGAGGGACATCTTTTATCGCTTTCCACTGATCGGAGCTGTCTTGAACGGCTTCATGACAATTTTGTTAATTATCATTTATATCTTGGGCTTTATTGGATGAACAGACTTTTAAACATATTGGTAAGCGGGAATCGCCCGCGGATTGGAGACAGAATGGATCAGAATATATTAATCCGGGAGGAGTCGGAGGAGATAAAGGAACGCTATGAACTGGCCATGGAAAGGATCAGCTTAATTGAGGATGAGACTTCGGTGAAAGAACCTTACCGGGAATATTTCGCCCGGGTTTCGGCATTTCTAATGCAGGTGAAGAGGGTGGCAGAGCTTGCCGGTAGGGACCGGATCAAGAGTCTGACACTGAAAGAGCATAAGTCCTTGAACCGTTCCCTTTATGAGGATATCACCGGAGACAATTATCATGTCAGCTATGCAAATCCTACCTATGCCTGCAAGTATCTGGGTAGTAAGCACGGAAAGCTGTTAAGCTTTCTCTATGCAGAGCTGCGAGGGCTTATTATCTGCGCTTATGAACAGAGATGGAGGGAGTTGACTGTTTATCTTGAGCTGTTCATAGAAATTTATAATCTCTATGAATGGGAGGATGAATTCACCTATCGGGATGTGAAGAGGGCAATCTATGATTTCATGAGCGATTACTGTGAGTTATTCGTAATGAGCCGTACCGCGCAGATGATTGATACGAAGCTTTCCTTTGCTGCGGATATTATTATGGGAGCAGATTTAACGGATCCCGGCTATCTTTATCAGTTCGGAGATTATATCACAGAAAATGAGCTCCGGACAGCACAGTTCTTAAATTCTCTGCCGGAGGAGCAGGTGCAGGCGATGGCAGATACCTTTACGGAAGGGTATCGGTTGGGCTTTATCGCTAACCGTAAACCCTTGGAGACGAAATCCATCGTAAATATCCGTTACCAGCTGGGCTATGAGCGAATGATCCGGAAGGCTATTATTAATTTCAGAAAGCTTGGACTGGAGCCTGTAATCTATCGGGCTGCTTATAGTGCCATCCATAAGAGGCAGCATTTAAAAATCGGGTACCATGCTACGAGTCCGAATAAACAATATGACTACGACCATCGGTTTGATATCGGTCTTTTTCTGGATAAGGCATTGAATGAGAAGAGGCTGTTATGCCGCAGGGCAGCTCTGGAGAGCTACCGGGAGATCACCCTTAACTATGGCGGCCCTGCAGTTGTGGAGGTCTTCGGGGAGGAACTCTTCGTTCCTGAGGATAAGAAGGAAGCAATAAAGCTGGATAAACGGCAGCAGAAGTTATATGTGGATTACTACAATGAGGAGAATTTTATCCTGAAAGAATTCTATAAGCTGGATGAAACCTCCTTTACGATCATATCCTATCCGGTTCCGGAAATCGGCAAGGATTTTGAAGCAATCTTTGCGGAGACAGTGAAGGTAAATACCTTGGATAATGAGCTGTACCGCAGGATTCAACAGAAGCTCTGCGACGCTCTTGACCTCGGCGAAGCTGTCAGAATTAAGGGTAAGGGAGGAAACCGTACCGATATGACGGTGAAGCTGTTCCCTCTGAGGGATAAGGAGAAGGAGACCATCTTTGAGAACTGTGTTGCTGATGTGAACATTCCGGCCGGAGAGGTCTTTACCTCGCCAGTTCTCAGGGGGACCAAGGGTATCCTCCATGTGCCGAAGATCTATCTGCATGATCTGGAATACCGAGAACTGGAGCTGGTATTTGAAGATGGAAAGGTAATGGAATATAATTGCGGGAATTTTGAAGAGGAGAGCAGGAACAAAAGCTATATCAAAGAAAATCTCCTGTATAACCATGACTACCTTCCTCTTGGCGAATTTGCCATAGGCACCAACACCACCGCCTATATGATGGGAAAAAAATATGATATCGCACCCAGGCTGCCGATCCTGATTGCTGAGAAGACAGGGCCTCATTTCGCAATCGGAGATACCTGCTATCAGATGAGTGAAGACCTCAAGATATATAACCCGGATGGGAAAGAAATCATAGCAAGAGAAAATGAGATATCCTGCTTACGCAAAACAGATCCGTCAAAAGCGTATTTTAACTGCCACACGGATATTACCCTTCCTTATGATGAGATTGAGGAAATCTCGGTATGTCTTAAGGATGGTTCGGTTATCCCGATCATAATGGACAGCAGATTTGTGCTGGAGGGGACTCAGGCGCTGAATGAGGCTTTTGATCAGGTGTAATGAGTAGACGCATAAGAATATAGAATGATTGGCTTATGGATATAAAGCTATAAGAGTGTAAGGGTTTATTTATATGCGGGTATCCGGATAAATGCAATGAACGTCAGGGTATCGCGTATAAGGGGGTTATAGGATATGTATAATGAGGGCAGATGGAAATAAGGGAGGAGAGGCGTATGCTAAGTATCACGAATTTTTCTAAAAGCTATAAGGGGGATAAGAAGGCTGTAGACAACCTAAGCCTTATTGTCAAAGCCGGTGATATCTTTGGCTTTATCGGGCATAACGGAGCCGGAAAGACTACAACGATCCGTGCAATCGCAGGTGTTCTGGACTTTGAAGAAGGAGAGATCAGGATTGATGGGAAATCCATCAAGAAGGAGCCGGTTGTCTGTAAGAAGGTGACTGCCTATATTCCTGACAATCCCGATCTGTATGAACATCTGACCGGAATCGGGTACCTGAATTTTATCGGAGATATCTATGAGGTTACGAAATTTGACCGTGAAACCCTGATTGAGAAATATGCAGATGCCTTCGAACTTACTTCGAACCTGGGTGATACCATATCCTCCTATTCCCATGGTATGAAGCAGAAGCTGGCAATTATCGCAGCATTGATACATAGACCAAAGCTTCTGATCCTGGACGAGCCCTTCGTGGGACTTGACCCTAAGGCAGCACATACCCTGAAAACGATTATGACAGAGCTGTGTAAGGGAGGAAGCGCCATCTTCTTCTCAACTCACGTTCTGGAAGTAGCCGAGAAGCTGTGTAATAAGATCGCGATCATCAAGAATGGTAAGCTGGAAGCCTGCGGACCGACAGAGGAGGTCAAGGGGAACCATAGTCTTGAGGATGTCTTCATGGAACTGATCGATAGGAAAGTTGATTAACGGCAGGAGGTTGCTATGAAGAAGATATTAAGATTATTCTCTGTCCAGGTATGGGCTATGCTTGGAGATATGTTCTCCATCGGAAACAGCAGAAAGAAGAAGCCGAAGGCGCTGTATGCAGGAATTCTGCTCTTTGTGATTGTGATGAGTTCCATCGCTTTCTTTTATTGTTATATGATCGGAAGAGGACTGATACTTTATGACAGCATAGAGATCCTGCCACCAATGATTATGGCTGTAACCAGTGTGATTGTACTGTTGACAACAATTTTTAAAGTGAAGGGAACGATCTTCGGATTCCGTGATTATGACCTGATCATGTCCCTGCCTGTGAGTACCGGTGGGATTGTAGCCAGCAGAGTGATTCTGCTATACAGTATTAACTTTGCCTTTGTAATGATGATTATGGTGCCGATGATGGCAGCCTATGGATTGCTTGCAAGACCGGGGATTATGTTCTATCTCACCGGAACCCTGATGATGTTCTTTGTGCCTTTGGTTCCGATTATTCTGGCCTCTGTACTGGGCACTTTGGTAGCCTTTGCCGCATCCAGGTTCCGCCATAGCAATCTGGTCAGCATCCTGGTCTCTGTTTTGGCTCTCGTCTCGTTCATTGGGCTTTTTTCCCTTACTTCGGGTAATTCCGGTGAAGAGATGATTAACATCAGTAAGCAGCTGACCAAGCAGGTGAATTCCATTTACCCTTTGGCAGATTTATATACGAAGGCTGTATTTCATAGGGACAGTATGGCTATGATCGGGTTCCTTCTGATCTCACTGGGTTCTTTCTTCCTTTATTCCTATCTCATAGGGAAGGTTTTCAGAAAGCTGAATTCCGTGGTCATGGCAGGCAGATACCGGACCAAATTTAAAATGGGTGAACTTAAGACCGCCACACCTTTGAAGGCGTTATTCAGGAAGGAAATAAAACGATATTTCTCCTCTCCGATTTATGTACTTAATACAGGGATTGGAGTAATACTTCTGACCATCGGGGCAATCGCCTTGTTTTTCGTGGATCTTGAGAAGCTTGCTGGGAATCCGCAGGTGGCCGGTATGCTCTCTCAGGGCGGACCGCTGTTTGTTTCCTTTTGTATCATTACGAGCTGTACCACGATGGCTTCAGTCTCCATCGAGGGAAGGAACCTCTGGATCGCGAAATCGCTTCCGGTTCCGGCCGGTATGATCTTTGCATCAAAAGTGTTAGTTAATCTGGTAGTAATCGCTCCGGCTCTGATCGATGGCCTTCTGATTGCTATCGCCATGAAATTGAGCTATACAGAGGGCTTCCTCCTGATACTTGTTACTATTGTACTCTCTCTGTATGTCTCCTTATTTGGGTTGGTCATAAACCTTAAGCTCCCCAACCTTAATTGGACCTCGGAGACTGTTGTAGTGAAACAAAGTGCAGCTACAATGATTTCACTGTTTGGTGGCTTTGGCATCATTGCCTTGCAGGTGCTTTTTCTGGTAATCTTCAAAGCCTTTGTACCTGCTTATCTGCTTTATATTGGGATCATGTCCGTTGCGGTGCTCCTTTTGTACCGGACATTAATGTCCTATGGGGTAAAGCGTTTTCAGGAATTATAACTGGATGAATCAGTGCCTCCCGGGTGTTTTGGGAGGCACTTTTGTCTTAATTAAATAACACACACTTATGAATAAGGCAATAATTATTAGGCGCAGTAATAAATAGCATAAGTAATTTTCCATTGAAAATTAACGACAAACCGAATGGAATATGCTAGAATGTTGGCAGATAGAACGTACGATAACTAAATTTTTCATATATTGATTTGTTACAATTCACTTTGCAAATAAGAAGCTGACACCGAAATCCGTAGGTGTAGGCAGCATGGAGGGTTACTATGGATTACAAGAAGGCAGGAGTTGATATCGAAGCCGGATATAAGGCTGTGGAGCTCATGAAGGAGCACATCAAGGGAACGATGAGGAAGGAAGTACTGTCGGACATCGGCGGCTTCTCAGGAGCATTTTCTCTGGAAAGCTTTAAGAATATGGAGCAGCCCACACTTGTTTCCGGAACGGACGGCGTAGGAACGAAGCTTAAGATCGCATTCTTACTGGATAAGCATGATACAATCGGTATCGACTGTGTGGCAATGTGTGTGAATGATATTGCCTGTGCCGGGGCTGAGCCTTTGTTTTTCCTGGATTATATTGCCTGTGGCAAGAATGAGCCAGCTAAGATCGCTACGATTGTAAAGGGAGTGGCTGAGGGCTGCAAGCAGGCAGGAGCCGCTTTGATCGGCGGAGAGACAGCCGAGATGCCAGGTTTTTATCCGGAGGATGAATATGATCTGGCCGGGTTCGCTGTCGGTATCATAGATCAGAAGCATCTGGTAAACGGTGCAGATGTGAAGCAGGGAGATGTGCTGATCGGAATCGCCTCCTCCGGCATTCATAGCAATGGTTATTCCCTGGTCAGAAAGGTATTCCGCATGCAGCGGGAGACTCTGGACACCTATTATGAATCCCTGGGCTCCACTCTGGGGGACGCATTGTTGACTCCAACCAAGATTTATGTGAAGGCTCTGAAGGAGCTGAAGGCTGGAAAGGTAACGGTAAAGGCCTGCAGTCATATCACCGGCGGCGGCTTCTATGAGAATATACCCAGAATGTTACCGGAAGGCATTCATGCCTATATCAATCAAAACAGCTATGAGATACCGCCCATCTTCGGCATGCTGCAAAAGGATGGAGACATCGAACAGAAGATTATGTATAATACCTATAACATGGGCCTTGGAATGATCATTGCGGTAGCTCCTAAGGATGCGGATAAAGCTCTGAGGCTCCTGCAGACAGCAGGTGAGAAGGCATATATTGTAGGAGAGGCTAAGAGTGGAGTGAAAGGAGTCAGCTTATGTTAAGACTGGCCGTCCTGGTGTCCGGTGGGGGTACGAACCTCCAGGCATTGATCGACAGGATTGAACAGAAGCTGCTTCCCGGAGTAAAGATAGAGGTCGTAATCAGCAGCAGCAGGAAAGCTTTTGCCCTGGAACGGGCGAAGCAGCATGGGATTCCCGCTGCGGCGATAGTTAAGAAAGAATATTCTGCCTTGGATGAATATGAGGAAGAATTCCTTAAATGTCTTGGCAGCTATCCGGTGGACCTGATCGTACTGGCAGGTTTCCTCGTAATTATACCTGAAAGAATTGTCAGAGAATATAAGAATAGAATAATAAATATTCATCCCTCGCTGATTCCATCCTTCTGCGGAGCAGGATTTTATGGCCTTAAGGTCCATGAAGCGGTTCTCGCAAGAGGCGTGAAGGTAACCGGAGCTACGGTTCATTTCGTGGATGAGGGAACGGATACCGGTCCGATAATCCTTCAGAAGCCAGTCGCTGTGGAGGAAGGGGATACCCCAGAGCTTCTTCAGAGAAGAGTCATGGAACAGGCCGAATGGGAGATCTTACCGGAAGCAGTTCGTCTCATTGCTGAGGGAAGGATATCGGTAAAGGACCATATCGTCCATATCAGCGTATAAACATAAGCTTAAACAGATGGCTGATTAGAATCGGCGATCTGTTTTTTCGCAGATATAAGAATATTATTTCAGCCCTATGTGGGCTGATAATTAAATTATAGGAGGTCTCATTCATATGAAGGTGCTGATTATTGGAAGCGGCGGAAGAGAGCATGCTATTGTGCGGAAGGTAGCCATGAGCAGTAAGGTGGATCGGCTGTACTGCGCCCCCGGGAACGCAGGAATTGCGGAATGCGCCATATGTGTTGACATTCCGGTCATGGAACATGAGGCATTGGCAGACTTTGCAGTAAGGGAAGGGATTGACCTGACCGTCGTAGGACCGGATGATCCGTTGGTGGCCGGCATCGTTGATGTCTTTGAGGCAAAGGGCTTGCGTGTGTTCGGGCCCAGAAAAAACGCTGCAATCATTGAGGGCTCCAAAGCATTTTCCAAAGATCTGATGAAGAAGTATAATATTCCGACAGCTGCTTATGAAGTCTTTGATTCCTCCACGGAAGCGATAGAATATCTCAAAGCTTCCAAATACCCGATCGTGCTGAAAGCGGATGGATTAGCGCTTGGCAAAGGAGTCCTGATCTGTAGCAACCAAACAGAAGCAATCGGGGGGGTGAAGCAGATTATGGAGGAGAAGCAGTTTGGTTCCTCCGGGGATCGTCTGGTGATTGAGGAGTTTATCAGCGGACCTGAAGTATCTGTTCTAGCCTTTTGTGATGGAACACAGATAAAGACCATGACCAGTGCCCAGGACCATAAGCGTGCGAAGGATGGGGATCAGGGTTTAAATACCGGCGGGATGGGAACCTTCTCACCCAGCCCCTTTTATACGAAGGAGGTTGAGGAATTCTGTATAAAATATATCTATCAGCCCACCCTGGATGCCATGCGGGCAGAGGGAAGACCCTTCGTAGGAATTCTCTTCGTCGGATTAATGCTGACCGGGAACGGCCCTAAGGTATTGGAGTACAATGCACGTTTCGGAGATCCCGAAACCCAGGTAGTCCTGCCCAGGATGAAGAATGATATTATTGAAGTGTTTGAAGCTTGCATCGACGGTAGACTAAGTGATATCGATTTAGTCTTTGAAGATAATGCAGCAGTATGCGTTATCCTTGCCTCGGAGGGTTATCCGGAGCATTATGAGAAGGGCTTTGAAATTCATGGTATGGAGAGCTTTCATGGAAAAGAAGATTATATTCTCTACCATGCTGCTACCAAGGAAGTGAATGGGCGGATATTGACCAATGGGGGCAGAGTACTCGGAGTAACAGCTACCGGTAAGGATCTTAAGGATGCCAGAAGGAAAGCTTATGAGGCCACCTCCTGGATCACCTTCGGGAATAAATACATGAGGAATGATATCGGCAAAGCAATCGATGAGGCCTAAGTTAGTTTATATATGAAATGTATCGGTAATCAAGCAGTTTAGGCGAATTACCGAAACCTGCATATGGGGATATTCTCCCATGCTATTCCGCAGCAATACAGCCACAGTGCCGTTTGTGAAGGAGAGAAGCATGGAGGGAATATCCCCTTTTCACATCATGAGCACAGCAGCTGATCTGCAGTATATATTTCCCACCACGAGAGAAATTTCCTATACAGAAATACTTAAAAAAAGCCGAAATAAAAGTATACCCTAACTAAACAATATAACAGGATTGGGGTGTCAAAAGTCCTCTCAATAAAGTGTAAATCGTCAATTCGCACCTTAAAAAGTTTCAAAACAAGTAATAGCAAAACATATTGTGATACGCAACTGTATGAAAGTACGTATACGTACTTCATCCAAGCGAGAGCGTGTTGCGTATGGAATATGTTTTGTTATTACTTAACTTTACACAACATGTGCGAATTGACGAAACCATTTATCTTTATTCCGCCCTGATTATGACAGGTTATAGCAAAAAAACAGTAAATGCCACAGAAGTGCCATAAGTGATTTGTAAAATTAAGCAAGAACTTGAAGGACTTAGCACCATGGTAAAATTCATCCTGCGGCTTCCCTCCGACTTACTATTCGACTTAAGGCTTGTTTTGAAAGGAGTAAAAGTACTAATGAAGGAACGGTTTAGAAACAAATGGCTGATCTATCTGATATGCTTGGCGTTGATTATTCAGAATTTTCTATATATTGATTCAGTACATATTAAGGCGGCAGGAACAGGAACAGTAACTGCAAGTACTTTATTTGTCAGATCCGGACCCTCCACCACCGCGGAGAAAATATTGGTGGGAGAAACTTATGTTTATCTGAGCAAGGATGAGAAGGTTAAGATTCTTGAGGAGGAAGGGGATTGGTATTATATTTCCATGACCTTCAACGGAAAAACTGTGAAGGGTTATGTTCTTGGGGATTATATTAAACCGGATGAGGATAGCACTACACCGTCGCCAACGCCGAAGCCGACTCCTAAACCGACGCCGAAGCCTACTGCTACACCGACTCCTACACAGGCACCTTCTGACAGCAGCAGTACAACAGCTGTGAAGAAGGCCTTTTCCCAAAAAGCTACGGTTACCAGCTCTTCCCTAAACGTCAGAAGCGGGGCAGGTACAAGCTTTCCCAAGGTGGCAGGACTTACCTCCGGAAGTAAAGTAACCATAATAAACGAAGTAATGAATGATGCCACCAAATGGTACGGAATATCCTTTCAGGATGGAGGAACAGCGAAGACCGGTTATGTATCCAGTCTCTATGTCAAGCTTACCTTCGAGGATACGGTGAAGGGCAACATCGCCTCCGATAAAACCAGGCTCAGGACTTCTGCGAAGAGCAGTGCAGCTTATCTGAAGAGCAAGTCAGGAAACATAATATCCTTAAGTAAGAAAAAATCCGTTACCATCCTCAGCGAAACCATGGTCGGAAGTGATAAATGGTTCAAGGTATCCTTTACCTTGGACGACGTAAAATATACGGGCTACTTACCGGCAAACCAGGTGAAATTCAAGGTTACGGAGGCAGCAACACCTACACCGGCCCCCACGCCGAAGCCTACGGTAGCCCCTACACCGAAGCCGACTCCTAAACCGACGCCCAAGCCTACAGTGAAGCCAACACCGAAACCAACAGCGACACCTTCGCCGAAGCCGACGACTACACCGACTCCGACGGCTACACCGACTCCGACTCCAACACCGACAGTTCCGTCAGCCCCGATCCCGGTCACATTGCCGGATTACACGGTGGGTCAAGGAATACTGCAGATATATGACCTGAAAACCTTTGGTTTCATCGGATCACCTACCGAGGGTTATGTGTGTAATACACAAATCTTGAATGTGTTCAGAAATATTATGCCAATAGAATATATGTTTGATATAAATTACATCCCAATTATGCTTAATAACAGGGAGAAGGTAACAGTAACCGAAGCAGTAAGCATGGAGGGAATTACCTGGTATAAGATATCCTTCAACTATGGCGGACTGCCATATACCGGTTATGTAAGGGCAGAATATATTTACGCAGGAGATTCTTCACCGTCAGGATCATTGACACCAACCCCGGTGCCGACGCCGATTCCCGGTTATAACGACCCGAATCAGATCGACTTTGAGCTGAAGCTGTTGGCACAGGGTTTCCCCGAGAGCTATAAGCAGTCCTTGCGAATTCTCCATGAGAAACATCCTAACTGGGAGTTTCAGGCTTACAATACCGGACTGGATTGGAACACAGTGATTACAAATGAGAGCATCCCCGGGAAGAATACCATCCCCAACAGTAAGAGTGTGGAGTGGCTATCCTTTGACAGTGGTGCCTATGACTGGAAGACGGATAAATTTCAGATTTTTGACGGAACCTACTGGGTAACCGCCTCAAGGGCAGCAATCGAGTATTATATGGACCCTAGAAATTTCCTGACCGATACCTACATCTTTCAGTTCGAACTCTTAAAGTACCAGGCCGGATACCAGAGCAGAGCAGGTGTGGATAATGTATTATCTGGAACAGCCCTTTATAATACCAGCTATTCCTTCCAGGATGAGAATGGCGTACAACAGTCCTATACCTATAGCGATACCTTTATCAAGGCTGCTGAATATTCCGGCGTAAGTCCCTATCACCTGGCTTCCCGTGTGAAGCAGGAGGTCGTAACGGGACCGAGTACCTTAAGCGGCAGTGTATCCGGTACCTATGCCGGATATGAAGGTTATTATAACTTCTATAATATAGGAGCAAATGACAGTGCGGGGGGCGGAGCGATTGCCAACGGATTGAAATATGCCAAGAACGGTAAAAATGCGGCTGAGAATGCATTGTACCTGATCCCCTGGACCAATCCGTATAAATCCATCGTAGGCGGAGCTTGTTTCCTGGGTAAGAGCTATATCAACCGAGGGCAGGACACGGTATATCTGCAGAAGTTCAATGTCACATCAAATAACACCTACTTCCATCAGTATATGACCAATGTGGAGGCACCCTGGGCGGAAGGCAGGAAGATAGCTGCAGCATATAAGAGCATGATCGATTCACCAATCATATTCTCCATCCCGGTATACTATAATATGCCTGCCAGTCCGGCACCATATCCGACCACCATGTTCAACCCGAATAACCGGATGAAGAGCCTTAAGGTACTTGATACAGTCGGCAATGAACTGGCTTTGACACCGACCTTCAGTCAGACGGTTTATGACTACAGTATCATTGTAAAAAATGAGGTGGATCAGGTACAGATCACTGCAGGGGCTGTGAGTAAGAAAGCCACCGTTACCGGCGCTGGATACTATCCTCTGATGGTGGGCAATAATGTAATCATGTTACAGGTGATTGCCGAGAACGGGAATGTAGCAAATTATACCATTAATATCGTAAGAGAGTAATCCGTTCCACAGCTGTAAGTATTTAACTCGTATGCCCGAGACGAAATCGGCGCGCAGGTACATCTAAACGTACTTGAATAAGGACAGATGCCATGAATCCGGTCAGCGGGCTGATACCTGCTGACCGGTTATGCTATTCATGACAAGTGAACCGGCTTGCTGGTTCATCTTGTATAGAACTTTATCGTAAATTAAAGAAAAACAGGGGGAATCCTAAATGAAGAAAATGAAAAAATACTTCTTGGCAATTGTATTATTCCTATTGGCCGGAGGCTATCTGAATATACAGACAAGCCGTGCGGAGAGCGCTGAGGTGGACATCTCTGCAAGCAGTACCGAGGTGACTGTAGGAGATACCGTATATGTAAACCTGACGATTACATCGGATACCCCTTTCGGAGATTTTGAAGCAAATCTGACCTATGACGGAGATGTTTTGGAATACAAGGGCAAGCAATCCTTTATCACAGGAAGCAACGGGTTTTTGAAGATATCCGACCTCAATGTTCCGGACGGGGATACTGTAAGAAAATACGCTCTGGGATTTAAAGCAACAGAAATCGGCATCAGTGATGTGTCTTTAATGGAACCCTTCATGGTTTATGATTATGAATCCGGAATTGGAATGCCTGTATCGGCCAATGTCCTTACGGTTCACGTCAGCCCCGCTGAGACAGCCTCAGACAATGCTTATTTAAGTTCCTTAAAAATCAGTCCGTCAGAGCTTACACCTGCTTTTGATAAAAACACATTTGAATATAAAACCACCGTGGGTTACGAAACCGAGAAGCTGGTCATCAATGCTGACCGTGAGGATCCCAAGGCTGTCGTAAAGATTTCGGGTAATGATTCTCTGAAAGAAGGAGAAAATAATATCGTTGTTACTGTGATTGCAGAATCAGGAACTGTCATAGAATATACTATAGATTTGTTCAGAGAATATGCTCCGGCAGATGGTGAGACACCCGATGATACTACGATTACACCTTCCAAGAAACATGGATCCTTCGAAGTTGTCAGGATGGGTAGTGATTTATTCGCTGTCTATGAGGGCAGGTATAAACTGGTAGAGCCAGGCCCCGAGGTTAATATTCCCAGCGGATACATTAAAACGAAAATCATTATCTCTGACATATCGATTGATGTGTATGCACCGGAGGATAACTTAGGCTATGATTTCCTGCTGCTCTATGCGGAGAATGAGCTTGGCGAAGCCGGTTTCTACTCCTACGACAGAGTGGAAAGGACGATGCAGCGCTGCGTACCTGAGGACTTGGCCATCAGAGCACCTGAAACAGATAATCTGGAGGAGATTGATACCTTGAAGTCGGATTACCGGGCCAATATGATGAAGGCAGTGGTGATCATTACCCTTCTCAGTGTGCTATGCGCAGTTTTGATTGTGTTATGTATTCGTTTCTATATGAAATCTCAGTCAAAATCTAAGAGACATATAAAATAGTTGACATTCCCTAGACTTTGTTATACCATGTGTATAACAGATATAACGGTACTTTCGATCCTATTTTAGATAAATGAGGTGTCTGCCATGTATGTAAAAATAGATTTTAACAGTGATGAAGCAATCTATATGCAGCTTAGGAACCAGATTATCTATAGCATTGCCACCTCCAAGATCCAGGAGGGCGATAATCTTCCGTCCGTCCGGGAGTTGGCTGAGTATATTGGAATCAATATGCATACTGTGAATAAAGCCTACGCAATTCTAAAGCAGGAGGGATATGTCAAGCTTGACCGAAGAAAGGGCGCCGTGATCTCCATAGACCTCAATAAGCTGCAGGCGATCAATGAAATGAAGGAGGATCTCAGGGTGATACTTGCGAAAGCGATCTGTAAGAATATCAGCTGCGAAGAAGCGCATGAGATCGTGGATCAAGTATTTGACGAGTTTGAAAGGGGGTAGTACCTATGCTATGTGACAGATGTCAGAAGAAGGATGCCAAGATACTATATACCGAGATAATTAATGGAGCTAAAAAGGAACAGCATCTATGCGAAGAATGTGCAGCAGATTATACGTCCTTTCAAATGGAAAAGCCACTACTGAATAGTGACCTTACCTTAAATGACCTGCTCTCCACATTACTGGAGGCATATAATAACGGCAATGCTTCGAAAAAAGGCGAGACCAGACCGGATATTGTTTGTGATCAATGTAATATGACCTATGAGGAATTTCTGCAGAAGGGTAGATTTGGCTGTGCAAGCTGTTATCGTAGCTTCCATAAGGAGTTGGGCAAAACCCTGAAGGGAATCCAAGGATCAGAGGTACACATGGGAAAGAGACCTAAGGGATATGTATCCTCGACAGACCGGATCCTGAAAGGCTTTACAGAAATGGAGAGGCTGAATCTAAAGCTTCAGGAAGCAATAGAGAAGGAAGAATTCGAGGAGGCCGCCAGACTCAGGGACTTGATCCGTCAGATGAAGAAGGAGGAGACGAACCATGCTTAAATGGTACGAACAGATTGTTCCGGACAGTGATGTAGTTATTTCAAGCCGCATCAGACTGGCAAGGAATCTTGAGGGTTATCCTTTTTCTGCGAAGATGGAGGAGGAGCAGGCAATTCCTCTGGTGAATGAGGTGAAGGGAATTACCTCAGCACTTGCTGAGAAGGATAAACGTAAATATTATTCCTGTAATATCAGCACACTTAGTGAGATTGATAAACAGGCAATGGTAGAGAGACATATCGTCAGCCCGCTGCTTGCTGAGAAAGAGCAGACTACGGGACTTATATTGTCAGAAGATGAAACAGTAAGTATCATGATCAACGAAGAGGATCATGTAAGAATACAGACCATTGTTGGTGGGATGAATCTGGAGAAGGCCTACGAAGAGGCCGATAGGATCGATGATATTGCTTATGAGAAGCTGCATTTTGCTTTTGATGAGAAATTCGGATATCTGACGGCTTGTCCAACGAATGCCGGAACCGGGCTGCGTGCTTCGTGTATGGTTTTCCTTCCTGCCTTAAGCTCAGCCAGGATGATCCCGAAGCTTATTGAAGAGGTGGGAAAATACGGAGTCACGATCCGAGGAATTTACGGGGAAGGAACCAAGAGCCTCGGGAGTATTTACCAGATCTCTAACCAGAAAACCATGGGGCAATCAGAGCGGGAAATTATTGATAACCTGAACCGTATCGTTGCCCAGGTTGTGAAACAGGAGAGAAAGAGAAGAGAGTATATGCTCTCTGTCAGTGCGGATGAGTTAGAGGATCAGGTCTATCGTTCCTATGGAGTGTTAAAGTATGCAAGACAGATCACCTCTGAGGATGCGATGGCACTGCTTTCACAGTTAAAATTCGGAATGGATTGTGGTCTGATTAAGTTCGAGAGGGATTTTAACATTCATAAACTGATGATGGGAGTTCAACCGGGAAGTCTTCAGTGGACAATCGGAAAAAATGTCGGCAGTAAAACCAGGGATCAGTCGAGAGCTGAATATATCCGTAAGGAATTACCGACAATGATATAAATAAGGACATGAAAATTCGTAAGAAACGGAGGACGCATAGATGAATGATAAATATACCGAGAACGCGAAAAATGCGATAAATTTAGCGAAAGAGGTTGCGTATCGTCTCTCCCATAATTATATCGGAACCGAACATCTTCTGATCGGTCTGATGGAGGTTGACGGTGTTGCCTCTAAGGTGTTGGAGGAAAATGGAGTTAATGTTGAGAAGGTATTGGAGCTGGTAAATCAGCTTATCGCTCCGAACAGCGGCGTTGAAATGATGGATGCCGGAAGCTTTACCCCCAGGTCAAAGCGTATCCTGGATCAGAGCTATAAGGAAGCAGCCAGATTCAAGGCACAGCTGGTCGGTACCGAACATATTCTAATTGCTTTAATTAAGGAAACGGATTGTATCGCAGTCCGTCTTTTGAATACTCTGGGAGTGAATATCCAGAAGGTATATATCGATATCCTGACCGCTACCGGTGTTGATCTGAACGCTGCGAAGAATGAATATTCGGCAGGAAAGAACAATAAGGGAAAGGCAAAATCCCAGACGCCGACCTTGGACCAGTACAGCCGTGATCTGACTGAATACGCCAGGGAAGGGAAGCTGGATCCGGTCATCGGCCGTGAAAAAGAGATCCAGAGAGTAGTTCAGATTCTAAGCAGGAGGACGAAGAATAATCCCTGTCTCGTCGGAGAACCCGGCGTAGGCAAAACTGCAATTGCAGAAGGCCTGGCCTTAAAGATCGTAGAAGGGAATATCCCGGATACGATTAAGGAGAAGAGAGTCGTTACTTTGGATCTGTCCGGTATGGTAGCAGGCTCCAAGTACCGTGGTGAATTTGAAGAGAGAATCAAGAAGGTAATCAGTGAGGTCATCAGTGACGGCAATGTGCTGCTGTTCATCGATGAGATCCATACCATTATCGGAGCAGGCGGTGCAGAGGGAGCGATAGATGCCTCCAATATCCTGAAGCCATCCCTTGCCAGGGGTGAGCTGCAGATCATTGGCGCTACGACCAGGGAAGAATACCGTAAATATATCGAGAAGGATGCAGCCCTGGAGAGAAGGTTCCAGCCGGTAGTAGTGGATGAACCCTCCGAGGATGAAGCCATCCAGATTTTATTTGGCTTAAGAGATAAATACGAAGCACATCATCAGGTACGGATTACAGATTCGGCCCTGACCTCTGCAGTGAAGCTGTCCAGCCGTTACATTAACGATCGGTATCTGCCGGATAAGGCGATTGATTTAATGGATGAAGCAGCGTCAAAGGTACGCCTGAGTGCCTACACCTCCTCCCCGGCAGTTAAGGATTTGGAGTCAGAGATCAAACGGCTAGAGGATGAGAAGGAAAAGGCCATTAAGGAAGAGGCATATGAGAAGGCAGGAGAAATCAAGAAACAGCAGGAGGCTGCACAGGAACAGCTGGAGAAACAGAAGGTTCTGGATGAGAAGCAGCGGATGGAGAAACAGCTGGTAGTAAGTGAGAATGAAATCGCAGAGATCATCTCCAGCTGGACGAAGATTCCCGTCAAGAAGCTGGCAGAAGAAGAGACCGAGCGTCTGCAGAATCTAGAGAACATCCTGCATCAGAGAGTTGTGGGACAGGAGGAAGCCGTAAGCAGTGTGGCAAGAGCCATCCGCAGAGGCAGGGTCGGTTTAAAAGACCCGAACCGTCCGATTGGTTCCTTCTTATTCCTGGGACCTACCGGTGTCGGTAAAACCGAGCTTTCCAAGGCATTGTCAGAGGCGATGTTCGGCAGTGAGAATGCAATTATCCGGGTTGATATGTCCGAGTATATGGAGAAGCACAGTGTCAGCAAGCTCATTGGATCCCCTCCGGGCTATGTCGGTTATGATGAAGGCGGTCAGCTCAGTGAGAAGGTCAGGCAGAATCCTTATTCCGTCATCCTGTTCGATGAGGTGGAGAAGGCACATCCCGATGTATTCAATATCCTGCTGCAGGTGCTGGACGACGGCCATATCACCGATGCCCAGGGAAGACGCGTCAGCTTTAAGAATACCATTATCATAATGACCTCGAATGCCGGGGCGCAGAATATCATTTCTCCGAAACGGCTCGGGTTTACTTCTGTTGTTGATGATAAAGAGGATTATAAGAGAATGAAGGAAGGCGTTATGGATGAAGTGAAGAGGATCTTCAAGCCGGAATTCATCAACCGCATCGATGAGATTATCGTTTTCCATGCATTGACCAAGGAGAATATCCGCAGTATCGTGGAAATCATGGTGAAGTCCATCGCAAAACGAAGTAAATCACAGATGAATATTACGTTGGAAACCAGCGGAGAAGTAATCGACCATCTGGCAGAAGTGGGATTTGATGAGAAATATGGTGCAAGACCGTTAAGAAGAGCAATACAGACCAATATTGAGGATAAGCTGGCTGAAGCGATTCTTGCAGGAAGCATCAAAGAAGGTGACACTGTCAGCATCGAATATCTGGATAATGAAATAACCATCAAAGCAGTAGTACGTGTGTAATTATTTGCGGAAGTAGTAGAAATTAGTTCGGGTTTCGTTTATAATAGCAATATAAGTTCCAGTCAGGCTGATAAAAGTGGTTTTCCGCCGGGAGTCCGTATAGGTAATTACAATTAGGAGGGTCATATAATGGCTGTAGTAGAAGAGTTAATACGCAAAGAGAATGATGGGACAATAAGCTTTGGTAACTATAAACTGGAAGTAAAATCTAAAGTCTCGGATTTTGAGCATGAGGGTGATTTGTATAAGGTAAAAACCTATGACAAGATCACTAAGCTTGAGAGAAATGGGATGTTTGTATATGAATCTATGCCTGGAACAGCGGTATTCCATCTGGTCCAGAAGGATACAGAAGTAAGTTTTCTGGTAGATGGCATGGATACGGCACAGATTACACTGGAACTGGAAGCTGAAAAGGATTATGAGATATTTAAGAACGATTCTTACCTTGGAAAAATGAAAACAAATTTAGGTGGAAAGCTGATCTTCTCCCTGGAGCTTAGTGAGGATGAGAAGGCTTCCATAAAGGTGGTTAAACTCTAAATGGCGAAACCAAAGACCGTGTTTTTCTGTAAGGAATGCGGCTATGAATCAGCAAAATGGGTAGGCCAGTGTCCCGGCTGCAAGCAATGGGATACCTTTGTAGAAGAACCGGTAATCAAAAAAAGTGCGGTTACATCAGGAGTAAGGAATGTCAGAGAACCGGAACTGATCTCAAAGATCAAGGCAGAAGCGGAACCTAGGATGAACTCCGGAATCGGAGAACTGGACCGGGTACTTGGCGGTGGGATCGTCCAGGGGAGTCTGGTTCTGGTCGGCGGTGATCCGGGAATCGGTAAATCTACGTTGCTGCTCCAGATGTGCAAAGAAATCACTAACCGCGGTAAAAAAATCATATATATTTCGGGAGAAGAATCCCTGAATCAGATAAAAATGAGAGCAGAAAGGCTCGGCGTTATAAACGGCGAGCTTCTGCTCCTTTGTGAAACTAATTTGGATCTGATCGAGGAGGCCATCGCAAAGCATAAGCCGGACATTGTGGTCATCGATTCTATCCAGACGATGTTTAAAGAGGAGATCTCCTCCGCACCGGGAAGTGTCAGCCAGGTAAGGGAAGCGACCGGAGCGCTGATGAGAATTGCCAAAGGATCAGGTATCACAATATTTATCATCGGACATGTGACAAAGGAAGGGATGGTCGCCGGTCCTAGGGTGTTGGAACATATGGTGGATACCGTCCTGTATTTTGAAGGAGATAATTATGCCTCCTACCGGGTACTGCGGGCAGTGAAAAACCGCTTCGGCTCCACAAATGAAATTGGAGTATTTGAAATGCAGAACGCCGGATTGGTTGAGGTTAAAAATCCTTCGGAATATATGCTAAAGGGCAGGCCGGTTGGGGAGCCGGGATCTGTCGTATCCTCATCGATTGAAGGCACCAGACCCATCCTGATCGAGGTACAGGCGCTGGTGTGCAGAACGAACTTTAATATGCCGAGGCGGACTGCGGCCGGAACGGATTATAATCGGGTAAATCTACTGATGGCAGTACTCGAGAAGCGTCTGGGGCTACAGCTTTCGGACTGCGATGCCTATATCAATGTAGCGGGTGGAATGAAAATCACGGAACCGGCACTGGATCTGGCAATTATCTGTTCCATCCTGTCCAGCTATAAGAATATCACAATTGACCACCGTACCATCCTGTTCGGGGAAGTCGGACTGACCGGAGAGATCAGGGCAGTCAATATGGCGGAGCAGAGGGTGGCGGAAGCTGCCAAGATGGGTTTTGAGGTCTGTATCCTGCCTCAGGCTAACGAAGAACATATCAAGTCCTCCGGAATGAAGCTGATCGGGGTAAGGAATATCCAGGAGGTCATGAAGCTGCTATCAGGGAAGTAGCAGAGTTACTATTTCTTAATTAATTTGGGGGATTATATGAAGGATATGGTATACGAAAGATTAATTGAACTGAGCTTTGCTCAGGAATCATTGATTCAAGCCGGGGAGCTGATGGACAAGCTGTGCCTGTCTCAGCAGAAGATTGAGAAATATTCCTATGAAGCCATGAATATAACGGATACAGTGTTGAATTTGACGAAGCAGGGTAAACTGCTGGTCAATAAGCTTAAGGACGGAGGGTGCGAATATTCGGAGAATCCTTGCGAAGTGGGAAAGGATAACCTGATCCAATTATTAGATGAGATGAACCAGCTGTTAAGTAACATCATGGCCTCAGCAATGTCAGATAATGAGATTCTGCATTCCATAGAATATACTGCAGCGGATCAGTGTGGAATTACGGAAGAACTAAAAAACTCCATCTGCTCCGTAGATAATTGTATCAATCATGCAGTTGCCTGTGCCGAACTGATCATGGCAAAGGACGTATTTGAATAGCTTACATAGGACAAAATAGGCGGTAAAGTATTAAAATTATATTGACAATTAAAACAATTCATAGTACTATAAATAAGCGACAGCAACAGAGGGGATTCATACAGCGGCAGTATGACGGTCTCCAAAACCGTTCACGGGAGTTCGAATCTCTCATCCCCTGTTATTTAAAAAGCTCACACTAAACTAAAGTGTGAGCTTTTTCACGTGCGCCCGGCGGGCGCATGTTCCAAAAGGAAAATCTTCATATCTGGAAGCTGTTGAAGAAAATCGATTAAAGCCTTAAAAATCTTGATTTATCTTTCCGGATTACCAGATTGGAATAATTCGCAAGTATCGGCTGATTAAGCCCCTTTATCGAATTCTTTGCTAAGCGAGCCCGCTTATACAAGGTGGAGATATCCCGGTCAGAGGGACCGGCGATGCATATTCCGAAGGATAACTTTATGTCAGGACAAAAACTATAGATTTCTTCAGAAAGTTCTATTACTAACAGAGCAACATCTATAGATTTATAATTTTCCAACAGGATAACAAACTTATCAACGCAGCCGTTATACATATGGGGTTGCTTAATATGATTTTGCAGAGTCTTATGAACTTGGGCCATCAGCTCATTTGACGCAAAATCTCCATATAGCTTAATGAGTTCAATATAATTATCAATATCAAAGGCTAATATAGCATAGGAGACATTTTGATTGACAGTTCGATTTTCTATGGATTCTATTAAATGATATAAATCAATATTAGAGGAAGAGGAAGAAAATACATCTGGATCATCTTGTATTGCATTTTGAGAATTGAATTCGAAAGTATCGTAATTAGTATAGTGATTCATAATAACTAGCCCCCGCTTTCTGGTTTACAATCGCAATAAGCATAAGAACTAATCGATTAGAATCGATAAAGTGCAACTGGCTGCCATCCTTTTCAGATTAGGCCCTATAGCTTTGCGTCGTTACTTTTCAGTAAGTTTGCCAATATTGTATATTATATAAATATTACTATGAAATCACCTGTCTGCATAGAGCAGAAGTGAACAATAGGTCTTATTTACTGTGTATGCTTTACGGGTGCTGAGTGTAATGCTTTCTTTACTAACATCCAGATTAAAATGAAGTATCGGCAGCGTACTTTTTAAAACTGATCATCAATAGTGCAATAAATACCACCCAAGGTATCAGGGACAGTAAAGAAAATATCATGCCTAGATTACCGGCCGATGAGGGTACGATCATAAAAAAACCTGAAGCTAATCCCCATAAGCCAACCGATCTCTTGAACTTAGGGCTTTTTATTATTACATAGGCAAACAGCAGCAGGCATATCGTACTTAAAACATAATAAACATCAAAGGTGGTACCCGCATAACCGGCCATTAAGGCTTCGCCGGCGGCTAAATAGATCGTTTGCTGTTCGGGCAGTACCTGATAATACCGGTTACTTAAGGTCAGCATTTCAAACGCAGGATTGGACGGATAGTAACATACAATGCCTATTAGACCAAGGGTTAATGCTAAGAGAACAGAAACTGGCTTTTCCCGGTATAAGAGGACAAAGAGGGCTAAGTAGATTATTACTATAATTATATTGTTAAACAAATAAAGAAAATCCAAGCTCAGCAGTCCTAAAAATGGATTTTTATGATAGAGTTCAAATAACCCAATGACAGTATCCGGTGGTGGTGCAATCACATAGATAACGATTTGTAGCGGAATAAGAATTAGCATTAGTAAAGTTAAAAACCGGGCAACGCGATAAAGTGGTTGAAAGTTGATTTTGAATTCTTGACTCATTAGATATTACCTCCTTAAATACTTTCCTTATTTTATTTTGAATAAGTAGTTTATTAGTTTTTTCAGTTCTTCTTTGATGTCTTCTTGTTTTGTAGAGCCATTGGATGAGAAACTCAGCATGATCATACCCTGAAGTGAATAGATTATAGTTTTGGCGACAACTTCAATATCTTCGGTTTGAATGATACCTTCCTGAATTAATTTGTAGAAGGAAGTCTGCCAAATGCCGTGAAACTTTTGCTCCAGCTTTTGATAACTAACATCCCCCTCTGGTTGAACAAAAGGATAAAAGTAAAAAAAGCGGAAGACATTTGGGTGCCTGTAGAAATAGTCCGAATAGCAAAAAAAGGCGCTGAGTATTTCTTCCACGGGATCATCCTTAGTAATGGAAATGGATGTAAGCTCTGTTATCATATCCTCAATCATATCGAGACGTAATGTCCACAGGAGAGCATTCACATCCTTAAAGTAATAATATAGATTGGTATAAGAGTATCCTGTTACTTCAGCCAAATACCGGACAGTAATAGCTTCATGTCCTTTATCGTGAATGATGATCTTCGCAGCCTCAATGATTTCTTTTTGAGTACGTTCTTTTTTCGTCTGCTTCATAAATCCTCCGAATAATAAACTAAGTTAAAATAATTTAACTTAGTTAAAATATATCACATAGGTGTAGATATGTCAATCCCTCATATAGAATTTATTTCCAAACTTATGTTCAGGGGTCAGTTCACCGGCAATAAAAATAATAATTGACAGTAAACAGACAACTATAATAAAATAGTTTATATTTTCTGACTCATACTTAAGAAATATACTGCTAAGGAGTGATAAGATGAATAACCCTATTATAAGCGTAAAAAATTTCACCAAAACCTATGGAGATTTTACGGCTGTAGATGATATATCCTTTGATGTGGAGGAAGGTTCCGTATTCGCATTCCTGGGACCCAATGGCGCAGGAAAGAGTACAACCATTAATACATTATGTACGATATTTGAAAAGACCTCCGGGACCCTGATGATTGATGGTAAAGATGTTACTACCAGAAAGAGTGATGTCAGAGCATCGATTGGAGTTATATTTCAAGATTCAACTCTGGATGCAAAAATGACAATTGAAGAGAATCTCATCATGCACTGTGTTTTTTATCATATACCGAAAAGGGAAATGGAAGAGCGGATACAGTTTGTTTTAAAATTAGTTGATTTGCTAGGGGAGAGAAAGAAATTAGTTAGTGCGTTGTCCGGTGGAATGAAACGCCGCGTAGAAATTGCACGAGGATTAATACATTATCCCAAGGTTTTATTCCTTGATGAACCGACAACCGGATTGGATCCTCAAACCCGAGCTCATATTTGGGAGTATATTATAAAGCTTCAAAAAGAACGAAATATAACAATATTTTTAACGACTCATTATATGGAAGAAGCGGAAATATGTGATAAAATTGCGATTATCGATGGCGGCAGGATAGTTGCCCATGATACCCCTTATGCACTAAAAAAGCAATTCACTAAGGATAAAGCATTCATTACAACGAAGAACGGTATACGGCTAGAGGAATTATTAGGTCAATATAATCTAAACTATGTAAAGAAAGAGGGATATTATAAGGTCGATGCTGAAAATGTTGATCTTCTGTTGCAGGTGATAAGTATTCAAAAAGATGACATAACAGATATAGAGATTAAAAAAGGTACGTTTAATGATGTGTTTTTAGAAATTACCGGGAAAAAAATCAGGGAGGAGGCATAAGATGAATACAACGTTAGCATTATGGAAAAGAGGCTTAAAGGCTTTTGTCAGAAATAAAACAGGATTGATATTTTCACTCGTATTCCCTTTTTTCTTTGTATATGTATTTGGTGCAATCTTTAAAAATGACTTCATAGAAAATCCAATCGCATATATGCTGGCCGGTATTATCATAACGACTGTTTTTGAAGGCTCCCTTAACTTGGCATCCACAACGGTTGATGACATGGTAAGCGGATTCATGAAGGAGGTTCTGGTTTCTCCAGCCAGAAGACTGTCAGTTGCGATAGGACAGCTATTGTCGGCAGCCACAGTATCAACCCTACAGGGCATTTTGATTTTATTGATTGGTTTTTTTATCGGTATCAGATTTACCGTTTGGACCACACCAATTTTTATCCTTGCGGCAATGATCAGTGTTGGGCTTGTTTTTTCCGGCGTCGGATTATATATGGCAACAAAGGTTCGAAACGGACAAACCTTTCAGATCATTAAGACTGCAGTAACAATGCCTTTGACCTTTGTATCTGGAGCCTATATACCTTTAGCTTTGCTGCCTGATATATTAAAATATATCGCGTATATTAATCCAATGACTTATGCAACGGCATTTTTTCGTATGATTGTATTAGAAAAAACCAATTTAACCATTGATGAACTAATCAAACAGGGATTGGTCATAGATATCAATGGTTTTATAGTTACTCCAATCCTATCATTTCTCATATTCATCTTAATAGGTTTGTTATTCCTGGTATTATCAACCAGGTCATTTATTAAAACGGATTTTTCCAGGCTAAACAGAAGTTCCAGTGATGCAAGTGCTTTATGGGGTTAATTTATAATTACCTAATGCATATAAGACAGAAAGAACGCATCGCAACCCGTTGATATGCCCCATGTCAAGTAGACAGTAGAAAAAAACAAAATGTTAGCGCCAATTACAATGATTGGCGCTAATTTATTATTCCGGTATAGTAACTGATTAATCTTAACCGATTCCCCTCATGGAGTAGCGATAGCAGTAGGATCTGTTGGCATACAGGGTAAACTCAGGATGAGTTCTGGCACCCCAGGTGTCATCTCCGCCGACACCCATTTGTTTATAATTCACCCTTACAACGATCCTGTCACTGGCAGGAAGCTTATGATGGTGATCCGTCTCCTCCAGCTCGTAGGGAGTATAAGGTAAAGCATTAATCTCGACAAGAGGTATGCCCTTGATCTCAATACCAATACCTTGCTCATTGGTTAATCTGGCCCACCTTACTTCGGTCTTATTACCACATTCCTGAGGCCTCAAATAGGGAGTCATCTGTTCCTTAACCTTGCCGGAATAGATGCCGACCTTAGCACCGGTAGATCTGTCCCAATAATTCTCGTGAGGTCCCTTCCCATACCAGCTGATATTATCAAATACCTTATCAATTGTAAGAAGCATTCCAACCTCGGGAATTTCCGGTAGGCCTGCACCGGGGAATAGCTCTTGGCCTACGTTAATCAGCCCATCTCCATTAACGGTATAAACTACTTTACAGTAGGAAATCTGTGTGGTTGGTATTTCAAAATGCACAGTTACAGTTACCTTATCTTTCCCAACTTCTTTTGAGAAGTTCAGCAGTTTTCTTGATTCTCCGCTATTCCGCCAGGTCTTACATCTGTTTGGAAGACCGGATCCTCTGTCATTGTCTGTATAGGCTCTCCAGAAGCTTGGAGCAGGACCTTCCTTTATCAGCTCCATTCCCTTGTATTTGTATGAGAGCAGAGTGCCATTCACTGTATCGAAAACGACTGCAAAGGTGGTGCCGGATATCGTAAGGAGATTATCCTTCTCGGTAACGATAACTTCAGCTGTCTGAGGGGTTGGTTCTGTATGCATTTCAATCCAAGCGGGCAGCTTAAACTGATCGAAGGACATTTCATATCCTTTGTCGGCCCATAAGGTTTCCGCCTTTAAGACGAAACCTAAGTTTAAGAGCAATTCATCCGCCATACCGGAGGTCTTTAGATCCCCGAAGGGTATCACCACAATAGTGGAGGAGCCGGGGGCAAGATCGATATCATCGTTACCCTGCTTGATAAGTTCACCGTTATAATACACCTGCCAGATAAATTCATACTCATTTAAGTTTGTGAACAAGTGTTTATTTTCTATTTTAATCTTGCCCTGTGATAAATCCTCCGGAAGAAATCTTACATTCTGATAGCATTTTTTTACTTCATATAGCTTAGGGGATACTGTTCTGTCAGCAAATATGATACCGTCTCCGCAGAAATTACCATCATTTGGCTTATCGCCGAAATCACCACCATATGCCAGGTAAGCTCTGCCCTCTGGGGTTTTCTTAAGGATAGCCTGGTCGATCCAATCCCAGATGAAGCCGCCTTGAAGAATCGGGTATTGATCAAATAAATCTGTGTATTTGAACATATTCCCTGTGGAGTTACCCATGGAGTGACTATATTCACATAAGATATAAGGTTTTTTGTTATTGATATTGAGGGCATAGGCTTCAAGATCCCTGGGGTTTGCATACATCCAGCTTTCAATATCTGATGCAGCATCATATTTTCTATAATGGATGACACCTTCATAATGAACGATACGGGTAGGATCGACCTTTCTTAAGAAGTCGTGCATTTTGATGAAGTTCTCACCACCGAAGGACTCATTGCCAAGGGACCAGATAATTATGGAAGGATGGTTTTTATCCCTCTGAAACATCGAATTCGCCCTGTCTAGAACAGTATCAGTCCAGCATGCTTTACTTCCCGGTATATTATGGTCTTCTTCCTCTGTTTGTGTATAGCCCCAAGTGCCATGAGTCTCAAGATTTGTCTCATCGATTACGTAGATGCCGTACTCATCACAGAGGTCATACCAGGCCGGTTGATTTGGATAATGGGAAGTGCGGACAGCATTGATATTATGCTTCTTCATCAATGTAATATCAGTAAGCATTTCCTCCCTATCAATGGCACGTCCCTTAATACAGCTGAATTCATGACGGTTGACACCTTTCAATACTATCCGCTGGCCATTGATTTTCATAAGCCCATCCTTAATTTCAAACCTCCGGAAGCCGATCTTAGTACTGACTGCTTCTATCAGAATGCCATCTTGATTTTTTAAGACAAGCACCAGGGTATAGAGGTTTGGATGCTCCGCGCTCCATTTCAAGGGATTTTCCACCCATGAGGATAGCAGGGCATCACGTACTCCTTTACCTGATAAATCCGCATTCAGGCTGACCGGAGCATTTAGAACTGATTTCCCGGCTTTATCAAACAGATGAAGCTCGATTGTAACTTTGCTCTCCCCGCTAGGATCATAGTCAGCCAATTTTGCAGTGACCTTTAACTCCGAATGAATATAGTCGTTATCCAAATCTGTTATTACAAAGAGATCATTGATATGCTGTTTCGGGGTGGAATAGAGATAAACCTCTCTAAATATTCCACTCAACCTCCAGAAGTCCTGATCTTCAAGCCAGCTGGCATCACACCATCGGTATACTTCAACAGCAAGCTTATTTTCACCCTCAATCAGATAGGGAGTGATATCGAATTCAGAGGGAGAAAAGGTATCCTTACTAAAGCCAACCAATTCCCCGTTCAACCATACATAAAAAGCCGATTCCACACCCTGAAAGCTTAGGAATACAGGTTGTCCGTTCCAGGCTTCCGGCACAGTAAAATACCGGATATAAGAACCTACCGGATTATACAGCGTAGGTGCGAAGGGCGGTATAAGCTGTTCCCTTTCACTCCAGGGATAAACTACATTGGTGTATTGCGGATAATCATATTCTTCCAGCTGCCAGTTTGAAGGTACCTTTATTTCCTTCCAGGAGCTGCAGTCATACTTTGTTTCATAGAAATCAGCTATTCTCTTCGCAGCATTTTCTGCAAAACTGAACTTCCACATCCCATTCAGGGATTTAAAATGTCGGGATGAGCTTCGATCACCTTTTAAAGCCTCATCAACCGTATCAAACGGTAAAATCGTTGCATGAGCATCCACAGAGTTTAAATGGGTTATCTCGGGATTATTGTTCCAATCAGGATATCCATTTGCAGGGGCGGTGTATTCAAATTTCATTTTCGTTCTTTACATCTCCTTCTGTCGTATTGTTATAAGTATTCATTATTGATTTAAAACTCAGGGTAAACTTGTACCGGGATATATTTGTATCATAATTTAAGAATATCATATAAATTATTAATTACAAACCACATTTGCGTAAAGAAGTACATATTATTCCATATGGAGATGCCTTGAAGATCATATTCCGGAACAAGCCTTGTAATTGTATCTATACTTCTGGCATCTTTAAACCATACATTATGCAGTTCATTATAATTATAATAAAAATAATAAGGTGCAGCTGATACCTCACTAAACTGTATGGATACTCCTTTATCTGCGGCAAGCTGAATAGCAGTATCCGACGTAATTGCATTTCCTATGGTATATCCGGGTACATACGGAAGTATCCAATCATAACCGATGACCGGTAACCCTAATACATATTTCTCGGGAGGAACATTTTCTATTATGGTGCTAATGGTATTTCTTAAAATATTAACAGGTGTTGCAGAGGTTGGCGGTCCTAAAGAGTAACCCCAATCATAGGACAAAAACAGCATTGCATCTGTGTACTGTGATATGGTTGAATAATCAATATTTTCATAAGTTACTTCAGTTCTTTCAATATTTGTTCTTGGTGTTATCGTTACGGTAAAACGCAATCCCTCGCTTTTTAACCGGGTACTTAGTTTTATTATGAAATTTTCAACCTGATTTTTTGTTTCAGGAGTTAAAAACTGAACAAATTGATTTAAGCCTAAATAACCCTTTGCTTTGATGTTATTAATGATATTATCAATCATTCGATCCTGGATTTCAGGATTATTTAGAATTGCTTTAGCTACCTCCCTGTTTCCGATTCCTTGTTCCGATAAGGTAGATACTAACATCATAGGAACAACACCGTACTCCTTTGCCATAACTACAATATCCTGATCATCGGGATTATTAATCTCACCTTGTGAATTAACCCGATAATTAAATACAGTTAAGAAGGTCAGGTAAGGTAATGTTTTTCGTAATATTGCTCTGTTTACATAGGAATAAACATATCCACCGACTGCAATTGTTCTGATTTTATCGGTGTCATAGCTTATGATGATAGTTTCACCGGGATATAGATATTCTCTATCTGATAGATAAGGGTTGTTTCTTAAAAGCTGCATCAAAGAAACCTGATGCATTTCTGCAATTCCTCCTAAGGTATCTCCTTCCTGTACGGTATAGCTTATGAAAGGGTAGACAATAACAATAGTTTGGCCTACCACTAAATTATTTGGATTCGGTATACCATTCTCCAGTATCAGCCTATCTGCCGGAACATGATAAAGCTCTGCAATCGATGCTATGGTTTCACCAGGTTGGACAACATGTATGGTCATTTTTGGACACCTTATTTAATTTATATAAAAATATATGTCACAATTACAGGAAGATGTCTGAACTAAAAATTTTATACCAAAGCTGATCATAGACGAATTATAACATATAACACATGAAATG
This sequence comes from Bacillota bacterium, assembly GCA_023415595.1. Taxonomy (GTDB): domain Bacteria; phylum Bacillota; class Clostridia; order Lachnospirales; family Lachnospiraceae; genus Mobilitalea. The sequence continues at coordinate 805 of JAEZJW010000131.1, read as the reverse complement.
AATAAGAAAGTATATTCTGCCCGGACAGGATATTTTGCTATAATGCTTATTATGACATGCTTTTTGATCAGAGATAGGAGCTATTATGGAAAAATCAATTTATTCAACCTGCCGGGAGCAGGGGTTTCAGTTAAATGACACATTAGGTTACTTTCAGAACATGGGTGTGGAGGTGATGGCCTTTGACGATATTTATCCCGAAGGACATCAATCCGGCGTCAGTATCATTATGCACGGTAACCGCATCGCTACCAATGGTGATCTGCGTTTTGAGCAGACGCCCGGACAATGGCAGCCGGTGCCGAAGCAGGAGCAGCGTGAACTGGATTCGAAAGCGAATACGATTACAACATCCTTGAGCTTTCCAAATACCTCGAGGCACCTAAAAGGCTTTAATCCGATCATCTACCCGGATTTTTGTTTTCATTATAAGGTAATTGTCAAAGGAGAAGATAACTCTGTTAAAGTCACTGTAGATCTGGACAGGACAATCCCTGATTGGCTTGTTGGCAAGCTTTGCTTTAATCTGGAGCTGTTTCCCGGAGCGCTGTTCGGAAAGCCGTGGATTATGGATAACAAACAGGGCTTCTTCCCTGAGCAGCCAAACGGCCCGGTTCTTTCTCTGCCCACCAACTATCTGCATACCGGGAATTTTAGAGAATCCGATGCTAAAGCCGATATCGGCCATTTGACAGGGGATAACAAAGGATACAATCCGATGATTGCCGATGATATCATTGCCGAACCCTATGCTGTTGGGAAGCGCTTTACAGTAAGGCCCGATGACCCTTACAACCGTTTTACC
>JAEZJW010000163.1 GCA_023415595.1 Bacillota bacterium | reverse complement strand
CTGGATGAGATGGTCAATGCTGTCTTTGTCATAGAGGAGGGCTATGAGAAGAAGCTGAAAAAGGGACGGCCCGAGGAGGTTATTACAGTTTATTATGTGGACAGTGATAAAGCCTCCACAATCATTTCCGATATCGTCGCAGGCGAGATGCTTTATCCAGTCAGCCTGTATAAGAGTATCAGAATGTATGAAGGGCTTCCGTATGACCGTGAGAAGCTGAGTGCGGAAGAATATAAGGCTTATATAGAAAACTTATTAGCAGGCAGTACGGATTTTGACTTTGCTTTCCGGATGATCTATGCGAATCCTGAACGATCCGTTGAGGGAGAAGAGCCTTTGTCCAATTCCATCATATATAATCAGATTATCTTTGGTATCCTGGGAATCCTGGTATCCTTTATCGCGATGTTTCTTATATCCGGGGTAGTCAGGGACAGGGAAATGGGAGTGGAACAACGGCTTAAGGTCTCAAAATTCCATTCACTTAAGCTGGATACCGGAAATTATTGCTCCGTATTACTGATAGAGGGCATGATAGCGGTTCTGTTCTCAGCGCTGATCTACCGCCAACTGGGAATTTCCGACGGCAGACTGTACTTAAGTGCCTGCCTGCTGATCTTCCTATATGCCATGCTGCTGGGTGGGATCTTCTTACTGATTGCCAAGGCGGTTAAGAGTATTATCGCTTATCAGATGCTCTGTACGGTACTGATCTTAATTATGGGGGGCTTAGGCTTCTACCGGCTGCTGTCCGGTTTATCCGAAGCATTATCGTTAAGCGTCCTGAAAATTATTCCAAATAGCTGGTTTATTCAAGGCTTTACTGATATAATAGTATATGGAAATAAAGAGGGAATTTTTACTCAGGGACATGGGATGCTGCTATTATTGACAGCAGTAGTACTATTCTTGATTTTTATATCGGATCTGATTCTCGGAAAGATAGGAATAGGATCCAAAAAGGACATGGCGTGACAAAAGCTCTGTATCAATCCTGCTGGTATTGTATATTTTAAGGGTTTCAGAGTACCGGGGTGAAGGACTGACAGAATTTAAGAAGGATGGAATAGCAGATGGACAAGCAGACAAAACAATTATATCAGAATATTATCAATAACAAGCAGCTGGAGGAGAACCTTCCGGGGTTCTTAAACAGCCTTGCAGATAAATATCATAGCTTGGCAGCAGTCAGACTGGCACTTCATTATTATTCCTTTTATGAATTTTACCTGGATGAGGGGGAACAGTGGGGTGAAGCAGCCAAGACAGTATTAGAGCAGCTGAACCGCGTGATCGGTGAAAGCGTGGTAAACTCCCGGAGTGGAAGAGAGCATGAAGAGGCCGTCAGAACGATGGACCTGCTTCGTAACGATATCATCCACAGGATGAAGCTTCTGACCTCCTATTCGGATATGTGTACAATCAGGGAATACCTGCTGAACCGGATCGAATATCGATTCAAGGTTAGTGACTCCTGGCAGGAGGATGAAGAATTTGCCAGGGAGGTACTCAGGTTTATCTTCGATTCCCAGGATAATGCGGTAATTAATGATAAGATAAGGGAAGTAATCGGACAGCTTCCGGTAAGGATGACGAAGCTGAAATTCTTCGATCTGATCAGAGAAAGCATTCATGGATATGTAGGAGCCGGCCAGGATACTCTGGAGGCTTATCTCTATATGCTTCGTTCCTCCTCCCTGTTGGATCTTCCGAAGGAGACGGATCCGCTTTATCCGGCGTTATGGGAAATGAAACAGAATCTGCTTAGCCAGGATTATAAGAATATGACTGCCGAAGAATATGAGAAGGCAGACTTAGAACTTAAGAAAGCTGCTGCATTTTTGGAGGCAGAGATAGAGGTCTATTATTCACTTCAGGAAATCGTGAACGAGGCTTATACCCTACTCCTGTGTGATCCCTATGCAGGCATGTCCGCAGCTTTCTATGAGAAGGAAGAGAAAGCGGCTTATGAGGTAATCTTAAGGATTCAGCATGAATTCGGGAAGGGACAGAAACAGGAGCCTTCCGATGATTTATTGGAGCATTTTAACGCTCTGGAGGGAATTCAGGAGGAGCTGAGCTATGATCTGGTCGTTCTGGAGGAGGCTCTGTATCAGGCGGATCAGAAACATAGGAAGCTGGCGGAAGGAATACTGGCGGATAAGCTTCTGAACATACTCCTGCTCTCAAAGGATCTGCTTTCCAACAGCCTGTTTATTGATTTCTATGAAATAAAGTCAAACCTTCCGGTAAGCGAAGATAAGATAAGGGAGGAAACGGACCGCCTGATCGGAGAGCTGACGAAGCTTTTTGAACAATGCGACAGAATGGTGAGCAGGGCAATCATGGCAAATCTTCTGGATAAGGTGCCGGTATTTTTTAACGGACACAAGGAAGTCATGGAATATGTTCTGAATTCTATGGAGAAATGTACGGATCAGGCGGAGAAAGCCGCCTGTATCGAAATAATCCTGGATATGATAAACGAGTAATACTGTATTACTTATGGAAATTAGTGGAATACTAAATGAAAAGATCTGTTGAGGAATGATTTATGGTGCAGTGGGCAACGAAGCTATATATTGGCGAGAAGATAAAAAAGAAGAAGGATAAGGTGGTAGCTTCCATTAATAACAGGGAGGCCACCTTTAATGTCTACTGTATCGCATTTGCCTCTCAGCCCTGTAATCTATTTGATATCATGGATGCAAATGAGCTTTTGTTTCCCCATTATAAGAAGGCAGAGGTAAGAATCGTGGGTTTAGCAAAGGGGAAAGAGGAAGCTCTGACCCTGGTGCAGGAGATGTTAATGGAGGTTTATAAGGAAACAGGGGAATTTAACGTCAGGGCTTATTTTACATAAGAAGAATTCATAGCAGGGGCTAAAAGAATCTTTACTGATGAGGGGAATCGATGCTTCACATTATTATTTTGCTGTTAAAGTTCATAGGAATCGTCCTTCTGACAATCATAGGACTGATCGTGACACTGCTTCTGGTCATCCTTCTGGTACCGATCCGATACCGGATATGGGTTACCCATGGCGCATTGTTCCGATTGGAGGGCAGGGTCAGCTGGATCCTCCATATCATTGACGCCCGGGTCACCCAGGAGGGGGAACTGCGCCGTATAAAGCTGCGGCTCTTCGGTTTCCTGTTATATGACAGTGCAAGGCCACGGAAGGCGAGAAGACTTAACCGGAGCCGGAGGAAAGCTTCAGAAAATGATGAGCCGTATGAAGAAGATGGGACCGCTCCCGGCAGACGATTAAAGAAAGCGAAAAAGGGGAAGAGGGACAGAGTTAAGAAGGCTATTCCCAGGGAACGGAATACATTTAATAAGAAGGAAACTCACAGAGGACAGGAACTTCCCATGAAACAGGATACTCACTTGGAACAAGAGCCATCTGGGGAATTGAAACAATCTGGAGAGCAGAATTCCAAAGTGGATTTGACTAAGAAGGCGGACAACCTGCCTACTAAGGAGAGAATCATTCCGGAGAAGCTTGATACAGATGCGGCTGAGCTTAGAGCGGAGCCTAAAAAAGAAACGATAGAAGAGGTTAAAAAAGAGCCATATGAAGGACCTGCAAAACGTATCTTCCAAGGAATCCGTAACAAGTTTCACAGCTTGCATACAAGCATCAAACGTGGATGGAAAGCCTTTCTTAATATAAAGAATAAGATCGGGCTGATAAAGGAATTCCTCAGTAATGAGGAGAACAGATCGGCTTTCGGTGTCACCTATGGCAGTCTGAAGAAGCTTCTGAAGCATATTCTGCCAAGGAAACTTAAGTCAAAGGTGATCTTCGGAACAGGAGATCCCTGTTCGACGGGACAGGCACTGGGTGCTGCCAGCATTCTGTACGGAATGTATGGGGATCATGTTCAGATCACCCCTGATTTTGAAAATAAAGTTTTTGAAGGCAGCCATTATGCCAGGGGAAGAATAAGAATAGGTACATTACTAATAATAGTAATTAAACTGTTATTAGATAAGAAATTTAAACAATTAAAGAGGAACTTTAAAATATTAAAGGAGGCGTTATGATGTCAGATAATAATTTCAACGCAACAGTAGAATCTTTATTTAAAGGAATGGACAGCTTCTTATCCACGAAAACCGTGGTTGGTGATGCAGTAAAGATTGATGACGGAACAATTATCTTACCTTTAGTGGAGGTAAGCTTTGGTGTAGGTGCCGGTGCATTTGCGGGAGAGAAGAAGAATAATGCAGGCGGTGGCCTCGGAGGTAAGATTTCCCCCAGCTCCGTACTCGTTCTCCAGAACGGATCCTCTAAGGTGGTAAATGTCAGAGAACAGGACAGCGTAAGTAAGATCCTTGACATGGTACCGGATCTGATCAATAAATTTACTAAGGGTGGAAAGAAGAAGGATGACCTGGATGATAAGGTGAAGGAAGCGATGAAAGCCCAGGAAGACACTACACCCCATGAATAAGAGGAATGTCCTGATCAGTGCCTGCCTGCTGGGCGTGAATTGCAGATATGATGGTAACGGCGTTCTGATGGAACAAATCGATCTGTTGATGGAGAGGTTCCATCTGGTGCCTGTTTGCCCGGAGATATTAGGAGGCATGACCATTCCGAGAAGACCCTGCGAGAGGGTTTCGGACAGGGTGGTGAATAATGCAGGCGAGGATGTAACGGAGTATTTTATCAAAGGAGCCGAGGAGGTTGTAAAGCTTGCCAGGCTCTATGATTGTAAGCATGCTCTTCTTAAGGAACGGAGCCCTTCCTGCGGATATGGCAAGATTTATGACGGCACCTTCTCCCATATAGAGGTCGACGGCAACGGGGTTCTTGCTGAACTTCTGGATAATGAAGGAATTGCTGTTTACGGTGAAAGCGATATTGACCGGTTCCTAAGGGATTGCCGGGAGGCGTAATGCGCCTAAACCTGACAGTGGGTAAAATACTGCTTGCAATATAATTCATATTCTGGTAGAATAAATTTGTTTGTAAGGCCAAGGGGTCTATAATTTGTAACGGATGAAACGGCGCATGCCATTTCGTTTAGTAAACCTTAAGGGAGGTGCTTTTGATGGCTAAATGTGCAATATGTGATAAAGGTGCTCACTTTGGAATCGCTGTGAGTCATTCTCATAGAAGATCTAGCAAGATGTGGAAATCTAATGTGAAATCCGTTAAAGTTAACGTAAACGGAGCAGCAAGAAAAATGTATGTTTGTACTTCCTGTCTTAGATCCGGTAAAGTAGAACGCGCATAAGGAAAAACGATGGGTGTCAGGGGATCTTGACACCCGCTTTTTTTCAATTCCTGATTATTGCGGGAGTTTAAATCAATTGCAGAATAAGTTATACCCCAGCACCAGACATAGAATAATAATACATATCGCCAATATTCCGTTTGTAATGAAAAGCATGATTGTCATACCAATGGCAATCCAGAACAGGATAAAACCTATCATTCTCTTCATAACAGTCACTTCCATTCAATATCAATAGTAATATATATTATGCAGGGAAACGGACGGTTATCTCAAAATGTGAAATAACCGGTCCTATAAACTTTAGAATTCAATCGAAAGCAATGCTTTTAGAGCCTATAGAATGTAGTAATCTTAAAAATATGGCTATACTAACTTAAAGAACGGGCAAAGCCTGACCGGTTTTATCGATGAAACATATCATAGATAGGAGGGTTAATATGAAAGGACATATGAATACACAAATCGGCGAAATCATGGTTGATAACGATGTATTAGCTAAATATGCCGGAGCTTCAGCAGTAGAATGCTTTGGCGTGGTAGGAATGGCTTCAATTAATATGAAGGATGGTATCGTAAAACTGCTTAAGCGTGACAATTTAAGCCATGGTGTGAATGTCTCGATAGATAACAACAAGATCACTATCGATCTGCATATTATCGTTTCCTATGGTGTGAGCATCTCAGCAGTTGCTGATAATCTGATCAGCAATGTTAAGTATAATGTTGAGGAATTCTCAGGACTGGAAGTAAAGAAAATCAATATTTTCGTTGAAGGAGTCAGAGTAATCGACTGACCCTGAGAATTACGGCATTTAAGGAGGAAAAACCAGTGGTAGTGAAAACGATAGATGCAAAGACATTGAAAAAAATGTTCCTTGCTGGAGCAGCAAGTATAGAAGCAAAAAAAGAATATATCAATGAGCTGAATGTATTCCCCGTGCCGGATGGAGATACCGGAACCAATATGACCCTCACAATCATGTCTGCCGTTAAGGAAGTGAATAATTTAGCGGATCCTTCCATAGAAGAATTAGCGAAAGCTATTTCCGGCGGATCGCTCCGAGGAGCACGCGGTAATTCAGGAGTTATCCTTTCCCAGTTATTCCGTGGCTTCACGAAGGAAATAAAAGATTATAAAGAATTAAACGTAACGATTATCACGAATGCCATGCAGAAGGCTGTTGAGACAGCCTACAGAGCTGTCATGAAACCGAAGGAGGGTACCATTCTTACGGTTGCCAGAGGTGGTGCTGAGAAGGCTGCCCAATTGGTGTTGGAGACGGATGACCTGGTTTACTTCGGCCGTGAAGTTATAGCACATATGGAGAAGGTTCTGGAGCAGACTCCGGAGCTCTTACCGGTATTAAAGGAAGCCGGCGTAGTAGATTCCGGCGGGCAGGGCTTACTGGAAATCTTAAAGGGTTCCTATGATGCCTTACTTGGTAAAGAGGTTACCTTGACTAATATCAGCATGAAAGAGACCATGAGCACCGGGATTAACGTGGAGCGGGTTGCTTTAGAGGATATTAAATTCGGATATTGTACAGAATTTATTATCATGGTCGAGAAAGAATATAACCAGCAGACAGACGCGGAATTCAAGGGATACCTTGAATCCATCGGAGATTCCATCGTAGTCGTATCGGATGAGGACATCGTTAAGGTCCATGTACATACGAACGACCCTGGTTTAGCAATTCAAAAGGCGTTGACGTATGGCTCCCTGACGAGCATGAAGATAGACAATATGCGTGAAGAGCATAGCGAGAAGGTAATTAAGGATGCAGAGAAAGCTTCTGCTGAGAAGAAAGAAGTGAAGGAAGTTAAGAAGCCCGCAGAGAACAAACCCAGAAAGAAAGCCGGCTTTATCGCTGTCTCCATGGGAGAAGGACTTGGCGAGATATTTACAGGTCTAGGTGTGGATTATCTGATTCAAGGCGGCCAGACAATGAACCCCAGCACCGAGGATATGCTGAATGCCATCGCTGAGGTAAATGCGGATACAATCTTCATTCTGCCAAATAACAGCAATATCATTCTGGCAGCAGAACAGGCAAAGCAATTAACGGAGGATAAGGAGATTATCGTAATTCCTTCCAGGACTGTTCCCCAGGGTATTACGGCAATCATCAATTATGTATATGATAAAACTCCGGAAGAGAATGCCTCCAGGATGACACAGGAAATGAAGAGAGTGAAATCTGGTCAGGTTACGTATGCAATCCGGGATACCAGCTTAGACGGTAAGGAAATCAAGCAGGGTAACATCATGGGCTTGGATGATAAGACCATCATGTCAGTCGGTGAAGAGATCAAGGCCACTACGGTTGAATTGGTTCAGAAGCTGGTGGATGAGGATTCAGAGCTGATCAGCCTGTATTACGGGGAAGAGACCAGCGAAGAGGATGCGGAAGCACTTTCAGCAGAGTTAATGGAGCTGTATCCGGACATGGATGTGGAAGTTCACTATGGCGGCCAGCCGATTTACTATTATCTGCTCTCCGTGGAATAACAAAATACAGAAGATTCATACAGTGGTTCGGAGCATAAAGCATACGAACCACTTTTCAAATACTTGATTAATAAGTTAAGAGCATCAGTATGTTACTTCGGTTATCTATAATGACATAAGATCAGGTGTTTAGCCGTTATATGGATAGCCGGATAGTAAGAGGGAGGATGAGAAGGATGGAGAAGGACAGAATTCCCAGACAGGGTGAGATATATCAGCATTTTAAGGGTAATCCGTACCAGATCGTCGCAGTGGCGACCCATTCGGAGACCAGGGAAACCATGGTGGTATATCAGGCGCTGTACGGAGATTTCAAGACCTATGTGAGGCCGCTCGACATGTTCATGAGCGAAGTGGATAGGGAAAAGTATCCCGATGTAAAACAGAAGAGAAGATTTGAACTACGGGAGGAAATAACAAAGACGGAAATATCGTCGGTACCCCCAGAGAGTAAGGAAGACACGATTACAGACACGAAGACGATAAAAGAAGTGAAGCATGACTCACAGATGCCACCTGAACAATACATAGCAGATGGACAAGCAGTTATATCAGAGACTGCCTCGGTTCCGGCTGAGACAGTAAATCATATCCTGCTGGAGTTTCTGGATGCAGCATCCTATAATAAGAAGCTTGAAGTAATCTCCTCTAATCTGAAGCATATGAATGACCGTCTGATCAATGATATGGCGGTATCCCTGGACTGTACTGTAGAAGAAGGTCCGTTGGAGAAGAGAGTACAGGAGCTGTTATTCTGCCTGAAGGCGATGTGCCGTTTCGAAGACAAAAGACTGAGATAATAAGAACCTGCTGATATAAGTTAACCTTTATCAGCAGGTTCTTTATGATATTTAATTATAATTTGAGGCATCTAATTCCTGTAGATACACTGTCATAATATCTGATCATTCCAGATTCAGCTTCCTCTTGAAGATGTAATTGATTGCGATGTAATAAGTTGCTCCGACTGCTGCCATCACTAAGAGTCCTATCGGAAGTACGATATGAGGTACAGATTCGATTGTCTCCAGGGGTTTTCGGAAGAACAGACTGCCAATACCGATAATCAGGGAGAGAACCATCTGCGTTACAAAATATATTCCCACATAGGACAGGAAAGCACCCAGGACCCTGTGTCCGTTAAATAACTGGCCGACCGCTATGGATACATAGATCAGTAAAATATTCATAGCTCCGCCAATCAGGACCATAAGGATGAATTCAATGATCATAAGGAATAAATTACCGCCGAAGACATTATACATTTCCTGATAAGCCTGACGGAAGCCCTCTGCAATCTCCCTCATGGCCTCCGCATCAGCAAAAGCAATCAGCAGAGAGGCAATAACAGCTATAATACTAAAGAAGGTCCAAACCATGGAGGCAATCAGCTTCGTTGTTATCAGCTGATCAGATCTGACAGGCAGTGTAAACATAAGATACCCTTCCTCACCCAGCAGGTTCTTATAAAAGCGCATTACCAGCAGCACGAAGGTTACAACAACAATAGCAATGATGGAAACGATATAAGCCATAGTAAGGAAACCGGGAATAACTCCAAGTACACCATGGAAGATATCGAGATTAATTACCAGCCGGTCAACTAAAGCGATCACCAGCAGGATTAAGTACAAAGGGATTAGGAATCTGCCGGTTGCGGCGAATTCATGCTTTAATAATTTTTTTAACATCTGAATACCTCCCTGAATAATGAATCAATGGATTTCTTTTCTTTGGTTCTGATGTCGTCAACGGATGCCTGCAGTGTTAAGTGACCTTCTTTGATGAAGATGACTTCATCCAGTACATTTTCAATATCTGCGATCAGATGGGTTGAGATAATGACCGTTGCATTCTCACTGTAATTTGAAATAATCGTGTTCAGGATATAATCCCTGGCAGCAGGATCCACGCCCCCAATCGGCTCATCCAGGCAGTACAGATCGGCTTTGCGGCTCATGACCAGGATCAGCTGGACCTTTTCCTTTGTACCCTTAGAGAGGGATTTTAACCTCTTGCTTGGATCCAGATGCAGGCGTTCCAGCATCTCATATGCTTTCTTATCATCGAAGTTATCATAAAAGTCTTTAAAGAAAGCAATCGTATCCGATACCCTCATCCAATCCGGAAGATAGGTCTTCTCAGGAAGGTAGGACACCAGCTTCTTGGTTTCTACTCCGGGTTCCATACCGGCAATCTTTAAGGTACCGCCGTTTGGCACCAGTAAGCCGTTGATCAGCTTGATTAATGTGGTCTTACCGCTTCCGTTCGGACCCAGCAGACCAATGATTTTGCCCCGCTCCAAGGTGAGATTTACCTCAGAAAGTGCGGTGACATTATTAAAAGTCTTCGTCAGTGATTTACACTCTAATATTGCACTCATACTATACTCCCTCTGCGTTATTCCGCGTTTGATTCTTTTTTACGATTTCCGTAATCAGTTCATAGGTTTCTTCCGGTGTGAAGCCCAGCTGTTTCATCCGGTCCAGAAAATCAAGGATCTGTTCTCTGGCGGATAAGCCCTTCAACTGTTTGATCATATCTTCATCCGAGGTTATAAATCTGCCGCTGGTTCGGTTGGTATAGACTAATCCGGTCCGTTCCAGCTCAGTCATGGCCTTCTGCATCGTGTTTGGATTGACAGTTACCTGTGCTGCCAGATCTCTGACAGAGGGTAGTTTGTCACCGGGTTTGTAGTAACCGGAGATGATACCTGCCTTGATCTGTTCCACCAGCTGCAGATACACCGGCTTATCTGAATTTAATTCCCATTGCATTTCTTTTACTCCTTTCCTGCTACTATGATTGTGGTACGGTAAAACCGCATTGATTTTGTATTACTGTATTAGTGTACTAAGTGATTAATACAATAATACATCCGAAAATTGAATCTGTCAATAGGTTTTTTTGAAATTTTTTTACATCTTTTCCAATTCCTTAATTTAGTTTATAATAAAACAGAGAAAACATGAGTTCCGAGATGTCGGTCCACTTGTCATTCATTAAGAAAACGCATAATTACCAGAGGTGTAGGAATGGAATTTAATGACCGTTTAAACGTAATAAAGGGTATCGGTGAGAAGACTCAGATTCTGTTCCGCAGACTGGGGATTGAGACGGTACAGGATCTGCTGGAGCATTATCCGAGAGGATATGAGGAATTTGAAAAGCCTATACTGATTAACGAGCTGAGGGAAGGCATGGTAGCTACAATTGAGGCTTCCCTGGCTGCATCACCAAAACTGAAGAAGGTGCGGAACCTTCAGATTATGAATGTTCAGGTACGGGATTCCTCCGGTAGCTTTCCTCTTACCTGGTTCAATATGCCCTTTCTGCTTAAGAGCCTGAGGCCGGGAAGCCATTACCTCTTCCGGGGCAAGGTCATCCGTAAGAATGGTATTCTTGTTATGGAACAGCCGGGTATCTATCAGAAGGAAACCTATTATAAATTATTGAAGGTATTGCAGCCGATCTATCCTCTGACCGAGGGAATTACCAATAAGATTATTATTAAGGCGATGAAGCAGATTCATACAGAGCTGGAATTCGCGAAGGACTATATTCCGAAGAAGACGGCGAAGGAACATGAGCTGATGGACCGTACTAAGGCCCTGAAGGAAATTCATTTTCCTAAGGACAGAGAGAGTATGGGTAAGGCTAGAAACCGGCTGGTGTTTGATGAGTTCTTCCTGTATTCCATCGCTCTCAGGAAGCTTAGGGATACGAAACTAATCTGCCGGTCAGAATATCCGATGACTTTATTATCGGAATGCGACAGCTTCATTCAAAGCCTTCCCTATCCGTTAACGGGGGCACAGCTTCGGGTTTGGGAGGAGATTAAGAAGGATCTTTGCGGTGTTACCGTAATGAATAGACTGGTACAGGGTGATGTGGGCTCCGGTAAGACTGTCCTGGCAATATTGGCACTGCTGATGGCTGTGAAGAACGGCTATCAGGCCTGCATTATGGTTCCCACTGAGGTGCTGGCGAAGCAGCATGAGAAGACCTTCAGAGGATTGCTGTCCGGCTTTGGAATATCGGTAACCCTGTTGGTGGGCTCCATGACAGCGAAGGAGAAGAAAGCTGCTTATGAAGAGATCAAAGAGCACAGAACTGATATCGTGGTGGGTACTCACGCCCTAATCCAGGAGAAGGTGGAGTATGACAAACTGGGCTTAGTAGTGACCGACGAACAGCACCGGTTCGGTGTCAAACAGCGGGAAGCCCTGATGACGAAGGGCTCCAGACCCCATGTGCTGGTCATGAGTGCGACACCGATTCCAAGAACCCTTGCCATTATATTATATGGAGATCTGGATATCTCCATCGTGGACGAGCTTCCGGCGAAGAGACTTCCGATCAAAAACTGTGTCGTGGATACGAATTACAGGCCGAGTGCCTACCACTTCATCGAGAAGCAGGTGTCCATCGGAAAACAGGCCTATGTTATCTGCCCTATGGTGGAGGAGAGCGAAGAGGTAGAGGCGGAGAATGTTATTGAATATACAGAACGGCTGAAGGAGGCTTTTGCAGCCAGAGTCAGTGTAGAATATCTTCACGGCAAGATGAAGCCGAAGGAGAAGAATGATATTATGGAACGGTTCGCCGAAGGGCAGATCGATGCCTTAGTATCCACCACTGTAATTGAAGTCGGCGTTAATGTTCCGAATGCGACTGTGATGATGGTGGAGAATGCTGAGAGATTCGGCCTCGCCCAGCTCCATCAGCTCCGGGGCAGGGTGGGCCGCGGTGAGGACCAGTCCTATTGTATCTTTGTCTGCGGAACCGACAGTAAGGAAGCCAGGGAGAGGCTGGAGATTCTGAATAAATCCAACGATGGTTTCTTTATCGCCTCTGAGGACCTAAAGCTAAGGGGTCCGGGGGATCTGTTCGGAATCAGGCAGAGCGGAGATCTGGAGTTCAAGCTGGGAGATATCTTTACGGATGCCGCAGTATTAAAGCAGGCAGCAGAAGCAGCTAAGAACCTCTCAGACAGTGAAGTGAATTCTATCTTCGAAGCCAATCCCTACCTGGAAGAGAAGATCCTATACAGGAATACGGGTACACTTTGAACCATAACTACCTTGAGGAATGAAGATAGAACATGGCTTCCTCATAATCCTTCTTATGAATATAGAGGTAATACCGTGTACACTATATACTTCAATTCGATTCCAAAACCACATGTTTAGTACCTCCTTATGTGGGAAAGATGAAATAAGTGTTTAATTTGATTATAAACCTGATAAAGTGAATTCACATTAAAGGTTTATTAGAATTGTAATAGGAATGTTTTAGGATAAAACTTCCTATTTCTTTCAATCTATGCTATACTTTCACGGTAGACAGGTACTTGTAAGAAGAAAAAAGGGCGATCGCTCGTCACATGATTACGATAATGAGGTAGCTTATGGATACAGTCGATAACATCATGAATAAGGAAAGAACGGCTCAGTCGAAACTATCCCTGGTGATCCCTGTCTATCAGGAGGGCAGCCATATCCGAAACTCCATAGCAGTGATAGAACAAATCCTGAAGGAGAACCTGTTGGTTTATGAATTCGTGCTGGTGGATGATGGTTCTAGGGATAATACCTGGAGCGAGTTAAAAGCCTTGGCTGATGAGAATGACAGGGTCACGATACTCAGGTTAAGCAGGAATTTTGGTAAGGAATCTGCGCTCTGCGCCGGTCTGGAGCATGCGGAGGGTGATATGATTCTGGTCATGGATGCCGACCTCCAGCATCCCCCTGCACTGATACCGGAGATGGTGAAGGCATGGCAGGAGGGCTATGATGTAGTGGAAGGAGTGAAGAATTCCAGAGGAAAAGAGAATCCGATCTATAAGCTCTGTGCGAAATTCTTCTACTATATTCTGTACAAATCCTCGGATATCCATCTGGGGAAGGCTTCTGACTATAAATTACTGGACCGTAAGGTAGTGGAAGCCTGGAAGGAGATGCCGGAGCGCGCGATCTTCTTCCGCGGAATGTCTGCATGGCTGGGCTTTGACCGCATGCAGATCGGGTTCGATGTTGCAGAGCGGGTGAATGGAAAGACGAAATGGTCCATTTTCCGTCTGATCCGACTCGCAATGAATGCTATCACCTCCTATACCTCGGTTCCGCTGCATTGCATCACACTGCTCGGTATCCTGATGTTCTTCATCACGATCATTATGGGAGTACAGACCCTGTTCATGAAGTTTTCCGGGCGTGCAACGGATGGTTTTACCACTGTAATTCTGCTGCAGCTTCTGATTGGCAGTTCCATTATGACCAGCCTTGGGATGATCGGAATCTACCTGACGAAGATCTATAAGGAAGTGAAGGGAAGACCGAGATATCTGATTTCAAAATGCATTAAAGGCGGTGACAGGAAATGTTAGGTCTTCTATATCTGTTCCTATGCTTTGGAGTCGGATGGGTAATCTGTTCCTATGCATTTCCGGATCCGGGCAGGAAGACACTGGACTCCTACGATAGAGGAAGAATCGACCTCAGCCCCTACCTGCTGAAGCTTCCGGCATGGTTTATCACCGGTGTGCTTGCTTTGACCTGGCCGGTATACCTCATTGCCTATCTGGTTGCAAAGGTTACGGCTTCCCCCCTGGGTATCGCTAATGCCATTGTGCTGCCCGTTGCTTTGATTGCTTTTGGGGTCGTCTATTATATTAAACAGGTTAAGCAAAAGAGCGCTGATAAGACTTCTTTAGATTCTCACCAGAGTATGGGATGGCCGGAGCTGCTGCTGATTGTCGGCGTTACTGTGCTTGCCTGTATACTGATGTGGTCCACCTTTTATGTGAAGGATGGGCAGCTTAGAATCGGGGTATCGGTCTTCAGTGATTTCTCACCCCATATTGGGATGATCCGATCCTTTTCTTACGGCAATAATTTTCCTACCTCCTATTCCCATTTCGGAGGAGAGGATATCAGATATCATTTTATGTTCCAGTTTCTCGTAGGGAATTTGGAGTATTTGGGATTACGGATTGATTATGCGTTCAATCTGCCCAGTATCTTAAGCTTTATCAGTGCCTTCCTGCTGTTCTATGTATTGGCGGTGAAGCTTACGGGTAAGAAGCTGGCGGGTCTCTTGGCCTGTTTATTCTTCGCCTTCCGAAGCTCGAAATCCCTGTTTACCTATCTGGCAGGGCTGCCCAAAGGGGAAGTGTTTAAGACTCTAAGGAACAATATTGATTTTGTCGGCAGTACACCTCATGAGGAATGGGGACTGTGGAATCTGAATGTATATTGCAACCAGCGGCATCTGGCCTTCGGACTGGCAGTGATGTTCTTTATCCTGATTCTATATCTGCCACCGCTTTATGAGCTGTTCGAGGCTGTGAAGCAGCACCGCCACCAACCGATAACAGAACTGAACTTAATGAAATCAGCTTCAAAACCGATTATGGGACTGGCAGCAGATCGCAGATACAAACGAGATACCGGGAGTTTCCCCGGACGTAGATTAATTTTGACATTTTGTTATTACTTGAAACTGATCTTCTTTACCGGAGAAGGGTGGAAGGTGAAGGAGCTTAGGACAGCGATTGCTTCCGGAATCCTGTTGGGAGCCATGTCCTTTTTCCATGGAGCGGTGGTCATCGGCTGCCTGCTGGTATTATTCATGGTAGCGGCTTTCTCGAGAAGAAGGCTGGAATTTGTTATTCTCGCAGGAATTACACTGGCGCTATCCTACCTGCAGACGAGCTTCTTTATAGAGAATTCTGCCGTTACGACGAAGGTCTTGTTTGGATTTATTGCAGAGAATCCGACCCTGTTCGGAGTAGCCTCCTACCTGGAAAGACTACTTGGTATATTACCCCTGGTTCTGTTAGGGGCGTTCTGCCTGGAGCGGGGCATAGGACGTTATCTGATCTTGGCATTTTCAATGCCTCTGGTCTTTGCGTTTACGGTTTCCCTGACCGTGGATGTAACCGTAAACCATAAATATATTATGATGGCCTGCATCCTGCTGGGGATCTTCGCAGCCGGCTTCGTGGAGAAGCTTCTGGCCAGAAGGGACATCCTGGTGCGTCTGGTGGGTGTACTATTGATTGTAGTTCTAACCTCCACCGGGATTTACGATTTTGCCACTCTTCTCAAGAAGAATAAAAAAGTGGGACCGGTCACCCTGGAGCTTCACAACGAATTGACGGAATTTGTCCGGAATAACAGTGATTCTAAGGACCTCTTCCTGACGAACAGCACGAATTATACGATTAATCAAATCGTATTCGGAGGTGCGATGCTCTATCTGGGACATCAGTATTATGCCTGGTCAGCCGGTTATGATACGGTTCAGAGGGACCGGATGGTACACAGCATGTATTCCGCCAGTTCCCCGGAGGAGCTCGACCGGTTGGTGAAGGAGAACAAGATCCGGTTTATTATAGTCGGTCCGGAGAACAGGGAGAGTACGGAATATGAACTGAATGAGGAGAATATCCGGTCCACTTATGAGTGCATCTATGCAGAAGGGGAAGGGGAATGGAAAATCTCCATTTATGATACACTAAAGTTACTAGATTATTAATACTCATACGAACAGGAAGAAAAGAGGAGAAGCTCATGAAATTTAAATATGTAGTGGTAGGTGCAGGACTTGCAGGATTGACTATAGCAGAACGAATCGCCAATGTGCTTAACGAGGAGGTACTCGTCATAGAGAAGAGGGGCCATATCGGTGGTAATATCTACGATTCTTATAATGAGGACGGGATACTGATCCATAACTACGGGCCTCATATCTTTCATACGAATGACAGGGAGGTATATCAGTACCTTTCCGGTTTTACGAAATGGAATGATTTCTGGCACAGAGTTCTTACCTATGTGGATGGTAACCTGATTCCGATGCCAATCACTGTGGAAACCATCAATAAATTATATAACCTGAATTTAAACTGTTTTGAGGTAGAAGAGTTCCTTAAGAAGCAGGCAGTGGAACTGGAGGAGATCAGGACCAGCAAGGATGTGGCTTTGAGTAAGGTTGGGCAGGATATCTACGAGAAGATCTTCGAGACCTATACGAAGAAGCAGTGGGGAATTGACCCTGCAGAGCTTGACACCTCCGTAATCTCCCGTATCCCGATCCGTTTGAACCGGGATACCAGATATTTTGCTGATAAATATCAGGGAATGCCCACCCATGGTTACACCAGGATGTGTGAGAACATGGTGAAGAATAAGAAGATCAAGCTCCTCTTAAATACGGATTATAAGGAAGTGATCCGGGATATCTCCTATGAGATGTTGATTTATACCGGAGCAGCAGATGAGTATTATGATTATAAATATGGTAAGCTTAGCTACAGGAGCATCAATTTCGTCTTTGAGACCCATGACAGGGAAGAGTACCAGGAAGCTCCTGTGGTAAATTATCCGAATGATTATGATTTTACCCGGATCACGGAATTTAAGAAGCTGTCCGGGCAGGAGCATAGAAAGACCACAATCTGTAAGGAATTCCCTACCTCGGAGGGAGAACCTTATTATCCTTTCCCGACGAAGGACTGCAAGGCTCAGTATGCTCTGTATGAAGCGGATATTAAGAAGGAAAAGAAGGCACTCTTTATTGGACGACTGGCAGAGTATCGCTATTATAATATGGATGCAGTGGTGAGAAGAGCACTGGATGCATTTGAGCAACTTAAAGTGATTTAAAGAACAAATCCCTTGGGAAGAACTGCGGAGTTTCGCAATAGTAGGCAAAGCGATTTAAATAGCAAATCGCTTGGGAAGAACTGCGGAGTTTCGCAATAGGAGGCTCACTCCTTGTTCTTCCGAGGTTTTGAGATGGTATGGGAGGTAATTATGGATAAATTATATATCGTTATTCCGGCTTATAATGAGGAAGCGAATATCGAAGCGGTGATTAAGGATTGGTATCCGATTGTTGATAAGGTTGGAAATGATAGCAAACTCGTCATCATTGATGACGGAAGTAAGGATTCCACGTACCGGATCATGAAGGAGAAGGCGGAGAGCCTTCCGGCCTTTGAACCGGTGACGAAGCCAAACGGAGGTCATGGCGCAACAGTACTTTATGGCTATAATTACGCGCTGAATGCCGGTGCTGACTACATCTTCCAGACGGATTCGGACGGACAGACCCTGCCCGAGGAATTCTGGCCCTTCTGGGAGCAGAGGAAGAAGTATGATATGGTCATCGGTCACAGAAAAGGCAGGCAGGACGGACTATCCCGCGTCTTTGTAACGAAGACCCTGAAGTTTGTACTGTGGCTGTGCTTTCATGTTAGTATTACGGATGCAAATACACCGTTCCGACTGATAAAAGCAGAAACCCTGAAGAAATATATCAAGCTGGTTCCTGAGGGCTTTAATCTGTCCAATGTGCTGATCTCCGTCATCTATGCGAAGAAAAAGCTGAAGGTAAGATATCAGCAGGTTACATTCCGCCCGAGACAGGGTGGAGTAAACTCCATCAATATGAAGAAGATCTTCCGGATCGGAAGACAGGCGCTGAAGGATTTCAGGAGAATTAACCATGTACTGAAGAAACAAGGGTAAGGAACTATAGAATAGGCCGGAAGCGATGAGATACGTAAGTGAAGGCAGACTAGCCCTTTGTCAGGGTACAGTGTAATATCAGAAGTGTTTGCTAACAGGATAGGTGCCTTTTATAGAATGCGACATATTATATATGCTAGAGTGAAGTGAGGAATTGAGATGCTTAGGAAATTATTCTATACCGTATCTGCTATTACCCTGGCGGTAATGGGAAATTATCTGCTGAAAGGGGATTATCTGCCCTTTTTGCAATGGTGGGCGATGGTGCTTGGCTTAGGTCTGATTTTCCTGCCGATTACAGATTTGTTATTCAACTCCTTTGAAGATCGGGGTTATCTGTTTTCCAAGACCATAGGTATCGCAATAAGCGGTTATCTTATGTGGCTGTTATCCTCACTCCATATCCTAAGTTTCACAGCAGCCAACTGCCTCCTAACGACCGGTCTATGCCTCTTGATTAATATTGCTGTCATGCTGATCAGATATCGCAGCTCGAAGAAACTGAAGGCGGGAGAGCATGTCAGAATACACAAGCCGTCCATCTTTCATAAGAACTCGATTGAGTTGATCATTTTGGAGGAGATCCTGTTCTTTGGCATCTTCTTATTATTCATTTACATCAGAGGCTTCAAGCCTGAGGCTTATGGTACGGAAAAATTCATGGATTATGGTTTCATGACTACATTGGACCGGACTGATTTCATGCCTCCGAAGGATTTCTGGTTTGCCGGTACGACCCTAAATTATTACTATGTAGGCCAGTTCATGGCTACCTTTCTGTCAAAGCTAACCTTTGTAGGGACAGCGAACGGCTATAATCTTATGCTGATGATGACCGGAGCATTTACCTTCATACTCCCGTTTTCCATCGCATATCATCTGATTTTAAATTACAGAAGAGAGCGCAGCAGCCGGAAGGGTGTTCTTCCAGCCATCAGTGGTATGTTGGCAGGAGCAGGAGTCTGTCTGGCAGGAAATATGCATTATCCGATTTTCAAGTGGCTGGTTCCGTCATTTCAAAAGAACATTCTTAGGATGAAGGGGAGCGAGATCTATCGCTACTGGTTCCCGGATGCTACCAGATACATCGGATATAATCCGGAGACCAATGATAAGACAATTCATGAGTTCCCGGCTTATTCCTTCGTGCTTGGAGATCTTCATGCCCACGTGATTAACCTACTGTTTGTCATTACCGTACTGGGGATTCTGCTCGCATGGCTAATAGGGCGCAAGGATAGAAAAGTAATTGAAGGAGATCGGAAGGAGAACACCGCAGCTCTGATTAAGGAGGTATTTCATCCCTCGATTCTTATGCTGGGTTTCTTTATCGGCTTGTTCCATACGACAAATTTCTGGGATTACCCCATCTATTATGTGGTTTCCGGTGCTGTAATTCTATTTTCGAATATGGTTGTATATAATTTTAAAGGAAAAGGTTATCTTCTGACAGCATTTCAGGGAATTCTCGTAATTGTACTGGGGGAAATCATTTGTCTTCCCTTCACGTTAAACTTTAACCAGATTTCGGCTACGCCTCTCTGGACCGTTGCACGTACACCCATATACCAGCTTGCTATTCTATGGGGGCTTCCGATTGCTGCGGTGTTAGCCTTCCTCGTGTTCACTGTCTCGAATTACATCGACAGAAGGAAACGCAGGAAACACCCGAAGAAAACCAAGAACCTAAAGAGTACGAAGGAAAATGCTCTGCTTCTGTACATGCAGGGGCTGAACAGCTCCGAATTATATATCCTTACGATCGGGTTATGTGCGATCGGATTGATTCTGCTCCCTGAGATTGTATATATCAAGGATATCTATTCGGGAGATTATAAAAGAGCAAATACGATGTTCAAGCTGACCTATCAGGCATTTGTCCTGTTCGGGATATGCATGTCCTTTATCCTGATCAGACTGATTGCTTATGGCAGAACCATGTTGCAAAGGGTATCAGCCGGAGTGGGTCTTCTTCTATTCTGCATGACGCTGTTCTATGTGCAAAATGCGACTAGGGCCTGGTATGGGAATATTTATGATCCTGAAAAATACAAAGGAATGGATTCTACGGCCTTCATTAAGGATGAGCTGCCGGAGGATTATGAAGCTACGAAATGGATTCTCGATAATATTGAAGGTACACCGGTCATGCTGGAAGTAAATGGCGAAAGTTATACAATCCACGAAAGAATCTCGGTGATAACTGGTCTTCCGACTGTTCTTGGCTGGTATACCCATGAAAGACTATGGAAATCCGAGCCGGACGTTACGGATGAGATGGTGACTGCGATGCTGGATGAGCGCGCTGCGGACATCCAGGCTATCTATACCTCCGAGGATGAAGCAACAGTCAGAGCCTTGCTTCAGAAATATGATATTTCTTATATCTATGTGGGCGGACCGGTAGAGGACAAATACGAATCAGTAAATCATGAACTGATTAAAAGCCTGGGCACGGTTGTATATGAAGCCCCGGACCTCGATAAAAGATATGAAACCTATATTGTTAAGGTTAAATAAAAATGAAAATACTCCATGATTGACAGGAAGGAACGACAGAGGACTATGATGGACTAGAGTTAGAGGTGCAGTATGAATAGTTTTAGTAAGAAAGCTTTTCGTTTTGGAAAGTATATCATTGCCTTAGGATCAATGGCTTTTCTTATCTTCATCAGTACAAACAAGGTACTGGCAGTAACAGATTATCCATACCTGATTAAGGTTAACAGGTGCCAGAATACAATTACGGTCTATGAGAAGGATCAGACCGGAGAGTATAATGTACCTGTCAAAGCAATTGTCTGTTCCGTGGGACAGAAAGGAACAGAGACAGTACTTGGTACTTTTCAGACCAAGGGAAAATATCGATGGAAAGCCCTGATGGGAGATGTGTGGGGACAATATTCCACCAGGATCGTTGGCGGGATCCTGTTTCACTCGGTTTATTATTATGAGAATGGGAATCCGGCATCGCTTTCTGTCAAAGAATACAATAGGTTGGGAGATCCTGCTTCCCACGGCTGTATTCGTATGTCAGTCGGGGATGCAAAATGGATTTATGATAATTGCCCTTTAGGAACTACCGTCATTATCTATGACGATAAGAAGAGTCCCGGACCATTAGGAAAACCGGAGGCGATTAAAATTACATCTGCCCTTCGGTGGGATCCTACCGATCCAACCAAAGGGAATCCATACTGGAATAAGACGCCTACGATTACAGGAGCAAAGAACAGAATAGTTGCATGGGGTGAAGAAATCGACCTATTGGAGGGTATCAAGGCAAAATCCTCAGGGAGAACGGATATCACCGAGAATATTATGATCGAGGGTATCGTAGACTGGTATAAAGCCGGTAAATATAAGATTACATATTCCGTTACCGATGCCATGGGTAAATCCTGCAGCAAGACAGCCACCGTAACTGTGGAGGACAGCATGAAAGTCCCTGAATTTGTTGGGGTTCGTGACCGGATTGTTGCTAATGATGACCAGATCACATTTGAGGGTGTGATGAAAGGTGTCAGAGCCTTCAGAGGCGGGAAATTACTGAAGGAGGAAGAGATTGAGGTAGAAATAGAACAAATATTGGATGATGAATATGAGGTTACTTATCAGGTATATGCCGGTGAAGTCATCCTGACATCAAAAAAGGCAAGATTTATCATCGATGATTTGGCACCTGTGATCTCCGGAATCAGCGACAGGGTACTGGAACCGGGTCAGATTCCTGACAGTGAGTACGCCCTTGCTGGGGTAAACATTACGGATAATTATTCTGAGATGAAACTGCAGGATATACTGGTAACGATAGAAGAAACCCAGGGTGATGCCGGCGGTTCCTCTGATGTTTTAGATGCGACAATGCTGTCATATTACCTAGTTACCTATGAAGCGACGGATGAGGTCGGAAATATAGTAAAAAATACAGTACAATTTCATTATTGACAGAAAGGGTTATTTTGGTTATTATTATGTAAAATATAGGGGAGAGGGCTGAGACATATGGATATAGTGAGAGAGCGGTTACGTACGTTAGAGCTTCCAGTGTTGTTTAACTGGTTCATTATCTATAGCCTTATTGGCTGGATTTATGAAACTTCCTACTGCTATCTTACAACCGGAAGGCTCATGAACAGGGGTTTCCTGTATGGACCATTGATCCCGATTTATGGGTTAAGCATACTCGCGATGATAGTATTATTTGCTAATCGGTGTAAGAGCATCCTTTCATTATTCCTTTCCTGCGCACTGGTTGCAACGGTCCTTGAATATTTCAGCTCCTATTGGATGGAGCTGGTTTTCCAGAGAAGATGGTGGAATTATTCCAAGATGATGTTTAACATTAACGGAAGGGTCTGTCTGGGAGCCTCAATACTATTTGGGCTATGCGGAGTGCTGTTTGTACGGTTTATTCATCCGCTGGTTCTCCGGATTCTGAATTACTTTTCAGACTCCTTTTTAAGGAGAGCTAACCGGATCATACTTACATTATTTTTGCTGGATGTACTATTATCCTTCAGAAGAAGCTTGTTATAATACATATTTTAAGATAAAATATCATTATAAAAGAATACAGCAGGCAGAAGCCTTATGACATCTGCCTGCTGAAACTTTATCACCGTTATTGAAACCCGATGTTCCCATAGCTTTGGGGCACAATAAGAAAGGAGCAGATGTTATGAACAAATTCTCTGAAATTACTCCGGAACTAATGAATCTGTCTGACCTGATTAAGAAAAACAATGTGATCGACCCTGAACTCTACACGAAATATGATGTAAAACGAGGGCTGAGGGATGTTAGCGGTAAAGGTGTGCTGACAGGATTGACTGAGATCTGCGAGGTACGATCCTATACCATTGTGGATAATGATTATGTGCCCTGTGAGGGCAAGCTATTCTACAGGGGAATTGATGTAGAGGAGATTATTGATGGCTTTATCAAGGACAACCGCTTTGGCTTTGAGGAAGTGACCTATCTTCTGATGTTCGGTGAGCTGCCTACAAAACAAAAGTTGGAAGAGTTTAACCATCTGCTGGAACGGTACCGCGAACTGCCCCCAAGCTTTGTACGTGACATCATCATGAAGGCACCCAGTAAGGACATGATGAATACTCTCGCCCGAAGCGTTCTTACGCTGTATTCCTATGATGAGAAGGCGGATGACATCTCCATAGAGAATGTGCTTCGCCAGGGACTTCAGCTGATTGCCCTGTTCCCGTTACTTTCCGTATACGGATATCAGGCTTACAGCCATTATTATTTTGGAGAAAGCTTAGTAATCCATCCTCCTAAGGAAGGACTTTCCACTGCAGAGAACATACTTTATATGCTTCGTCCGAATAAGAAATACACTGAGCTGGAAGCTAAGATACTGGACATTGCATTGGTACTTCATGCGGAGCATGGCGGTGGTAATAACTCCACCTTCACAACTCATGTCGTATCCTCCTCTGGAACAGATACCTATTCCACAGTCGCAGCCTCCATCGGCTCCTTAAAGGGACCCAAGCACGGCGGTGCAAACATCAAGGTCATGCAGATGTTTGAGGACATGAAGCAAAATGTTAAGAATTGGGGCGATGAGGAGGAGGTTGGAAAATATCTCTCCGATCTGCTGAACAAAAAAGCCTTTGATAAGGCCGGCTTGATCTATGGTATGGGTCATGCAGTTTACTCCCTGTCCGACCCGAGAGCAAACGTCCTGAAGAGTTATGTTAAGAGCCTATCAGAAGAAAAGGGCTTATTAAAGGAATTTACCTTATATGAGACAGTAGAACGCCTGGCTCCGGAGATTATCGCCAGTGAACGCAAGATGTACAAGGGTGTCAGCGCTAATGTCGATTTCTACAGCGGTTTTGTCTATCATATGCTCGGACTTCCGATGGAGCTGTATACACCGATCTTTGCGATCGCCAGAATATCCGGCTGGGTTGCTCACAGGCTGGAGGAGCTGAATAATGCGGGTAAGATCATCCGTCCTGCCTATAAGAGTGTCGCAAAGCATAAGGATTATATGGATTTGGCTGTCAGGACGGAAGACGCGACAGCAGAATAAATCGATTGATGCATAATAAAATTAGAAAGATTCAGGTGCATTCTCAGGTTCCCGAATCTTTCTTTTTGTTCTTTTTTATATAGGTTTGCCAAGTGATTTTTATAAGAAAGGAATGCCTGAAGGCTGGCATTCGTAAATATTTTTAACTTAATTTCGACATTAATAGAATTAATTTCTAGTGTATATCCATTTATTCTGCATATACTAATATCGTAACAAAGGATGAAATAATTATTCAGTATAATTAATTCAAGCCGATGTTACTTCAGATAAATGATAAATGATAAAACGATTTGAAATGTAACTTGATAACGAAACGTAATCAACAACAAAAAATTATCCTGAAGCAGACCGGAGACGGCATGAGGATAAGAAAATGGAGGAGTTTATATGTCAAGAAGAAACAGAGCAGAGATACCGGAGGCACGAGAAGCATTGGACCGTTTTAAGTATGAGGTTGCAAACGAACTCGGAGTTCCATTGAAGCAAGGTTATAATGGAGACTTGACCTCGTATCAGAATGGTTCTGTCGGTGGATATATGGTGAAAAAAATGATCCAGGATCAGGAGAAGAAAATGGCTGGTCAGTAACCAGACACGAGATAGTTAATCTATAAACCCCAATGATCTAAAGAATAAAGCCTGTCGAGCAATCGACAGGCTTATTGTTATTGAACAGATCAGATTTGGTTACTTACGCAACTTACGTTTCTTTATGATATCCATACTTATAAGTGCGGAACCGCTTAACAGCATCGGGATTCCGTAAGCTAATCCCGGAATATCTCCTGTTTTCGGAACAGGGCTGGCTTCCTCTGACTCCTCCCAGATTGCGTACAGAACGGTATCTTCGTTTACGGTGATAGTATCCTCTGATATTACATCGCCATCAGGTGACAGAGCCCAGCCAAGGAAGGTGAAGTTATCATAATCAAGGTCGGAACCATCTGCAAGCTCTGCCACATCACCCTCGGCATATTCGTTATCATCCACCGGTGCATTACCTTTTCCGCCGTTCAGATCATAGGTGATGGTGTACCGTGCTTCTTCCGGAAGTGTCTCATCGGGACCTTCCCAGAGTGCGGTAATTGTAATATCATCGGTGACATTGCTGTAATCCATATCCCAGTCCTCGAAGCTATAACCCTCCTTCTCAAGAACCGGCTCTACAGCAGAACCACCGTATTCAACCTTCTGCGCGAGTTCTCCACCGCCGGTTCTGGTACCTCCATCGGGATCAAAGGTAACATTCAGCTTCTTCAGAGACCAGAGAGCTTTCACGGTCATATCCTTCGTTACTGTGGAAAAATCACTGTCCCAGTTATCAAAGACGTGATTTTCATAGGCAACAATTGGAGCAGTGGCAGCGGCTCCTGATTCAACCTTCTGTACTAACTCTCCGCCGCCGGTACGGGTGCCCCCATTCGGATCGAAGGTTACGGTATATGGATTCCAGATTGCGGTCACCTTCAGATCAGCTTTAATCGTATCATAGGGAACATCCCATCCTGCAAAGGTATAACCCTCCCGTGTTACATTCGGAGCATAGGCTCCATCACCCTTAGGAATATACTGCTTCAGCTCACCTCCACCTGTACGGGTACCGCCGTTCGGATAAAAGGTTACTGCATAGGCAGGAAGCGGAGTAGGAGTGGTAGGGGGTGGTGTCGGAGGTCCGGATGCTGCGGGGTACCAGATCGCATTTACTGTGATATTACCGACAAACTCACTAAAGGTTCTGTCCCATCCCCCAAAATCGTATCCGTAACGGTATAGTATAGGCGCTATGGCTCCGTATCCTGCCCTGACAGACTGTACTAATGCACCGCCGCCAATTCGGGTACCGCCATTCGGATTAAAGGTTACTGTATAGGTCGTAGGAATTTCAGACTCAGTAAAAACGGCTTCCGCACGGTCCACTCCAAGCGACCATAGATCAATCGGATTAACTTTACCATAATCCCATTCGCCGACCAGAATCCAACGATCAAGATCAGCACCTGGAGCAGGAACAGCGGTTGCAATCGCCTTTATATTTTCATAATTACGACGATCCAGGTATAGTTCAACATAGCCACTATTATGAGCGGAGACTTTTATTATACCTTCTACAAAGTATACTTGAATGTTGGATAATCTGTTAGTGTCGCATTTGAAAACCATCAAGCTCTTCTGACTGGGCAGCTCCAAGCTGGTCAGATTATTGTCTTGGCAATAAAGCTCTCCAATCAAAAAGGAACCGTCTAAATCCAATGAGGAAAGCTCATTATTATTGCAATACAGTGTCATCAGCCCAGTTGAATCATTAATCACTAGGGAAGTAATCTTATTATTACTGATGTTAACATATTGCAGTTCGGTGAGATTACTCAGGTCCAAAGAACCTGCCAGAGTCTTGCCTGACCATTCACCACCATGACCGATGGAAGTAATCTTCTTGGGGGTTTCGGAACTCCATCTTACTCCGGTCCAGGTTTCCGGATTATACTGATCATAACCTGAAGTACTGATCATATCACCGTTTGATTGACCCGTGGTTCCGGAATCTTCATTTAAATAGTCTTGAAGGGTATAATAATCAGTTGCATTGTAAATAGCTAAAGCTTCTTCATCTGTAGCTCCTGCAGCTTGTGCAGGATACATGGCAGCTAACATCATAAATGCCAGCATCATGCTTAAATATTTTTTTAAGCTCCTCATCTTGACTCCTTTCATTACTAATCACAGTTGTTTGTTTTTTATCAGGAGTACTTTTAAAAAGGATGGTATATTTTCTTAGGCTTGGCATATATTTACATTATATGCAATTCTATACAGATTATTCTTATATTCCGTTTTACGGAATGTACTATTAAGATGTTTTCAAATAATTGGTACCAGAAATCACTAAAACGAAAACGTTGGATGAATAGAATCATATTGAAAAAATTTACAGGATAGGATAAACTAGTCTTAAAATGGTTGACAAATGTTCATAATACTATAAAATATGTAGTATAACGATAGTTCGTTTAGGTACGTTTAGGCGGGGAAAAAGTATGAGAGTAATATCAGGTAAAGCCAGACGGTTGCAGCTTAAGACACCGGAAGGTTTCGAAACAAGACCGACGACTGACAGGACAAAGGAGACTCTGTTCAATATATTAAATCCTTACTTGGCTGATGCTGACTTCTTAGATCTTTTCTCCGGAAGCGGTGCAATTGGAATCGAGTCATTATCCAGAGGTGCGAAATATGCCGCCTTTGTTGATGATGGCAGGTCAGCCGTTGACTGTATCAGAACCAATCTTAAGACCACGAAGCTGGATTCGCAGGCGGACGTTTATGCTATGACTGCTCTGGAAGCGATCCGTGCTTTAGAAATCAAGGGGAAGGTCTTTGATGTTGTATTCATGGATCCTCCCTATAATCAGATGCTGGAGAAGGAAGTGCTTCTGGCTTTACAAAACTCCAATATCATATATTGTGATACCATTATTGTTGTGGAAGCTTCCATTAAAACGAGCTTTGAGTATCTTGAACAGACGAAGTTCAGGATTTACAAGCAGAAGGAATATAAGACAAACCAGCATGTCTTTATCGAGATGAAATGATGGACATGCCATAGGAAAGGAATAAGATGAAAATAGGAATATACCCCGGAAGTTTTGACCCGATTACACTTGGACATCTTGATATTATTATCCGGGCCTCCGGTTTGGTGGATCAGCTGACAATTGGTGTGCTCCGGAACAGCTCTAAGAGACCGCTGTTCACTGCGGAGGAACGGGTTGAGTTAATCGAGCGGGTGATCCGAGCATATCCGGAATTATCCCATGTTAAGGTTGAGGCGTTTGATGGCCTGTTGGTGGACTTTGCCAAGCAGAAGGATGCTACCCTGATAGTAAGAGGTTTCCGGGCTGTCACAGATTTTGAGTATGAGCTGCAGATTGCCCAGATGAACCATAAATTGAATCCGAGTATAGATACCATATTCTTTACCACCAGTGTAGAGTATTCCTACCTAAGCTCCAGTGCAGTGAGGGAAATCGCCAGCTATGGCGGTGACATCAGGCAATTTGTTCCAAAGAGCATTGTGCAGTCCGTATACGATAAATATAATATTACAAGGAGTGTTTGAAATGGGAGCAAGCAGAATTGAACAGTTAATTGAGGACATTTATGAATTCGTTGAAAGCTGCAGGATGCAGCCATTGTCAAGCACCAAGGTTATTGTACCGAAGGACGAGCTGTATGATTTACTGGATGAGCTGAGACTGCGGACTCCGGATGAAATCAAGCGCTATCAGAAGATTATCTCTAACAGGGATGCGATTATTGCAGATGCAGAGAGTAAGGCAGAAGGAATTCTTGTGCAGACCAGGGAGAAGGCCAAAGAGCTTCTGAATGAGCACGAGATTATGCAGCAGGCTTACTATGAAGCCAATGAGATGATTATGCAGGCTTCCCAGGAGGCAGACAGGCTGCGCAGGGAAGCCGGGGAAGAAGCTGACCAGATCAGAACAGGCGCGCTGGTGTATTCCAACGAGGTTTTATCTGAGGTGGAACGTGTGGTGGCAGGTGCTTATGAGAATGCTTTATCCAAGTATGATAATTTCATCGGTACCTTAAGAAACAGTCTTGATATCATCAGCCATAATAAGAGGGAGTTAAGCGAGCAGCTGTATCCCCAGGAGAAGACAGCAGATACGATTGCCGGTAATACCTATCAGGATGAAGATTTTGATTTCGACGAGAATACCTTCTTAAATGACGTTAACTAATTTCGTAGTAAGGTTACATAGAACATGGTAATCGTAAATGTTACGAAGGCATTGAATAATTTAACGAGAAAATAAGATTTTATAGATAGTCCCGAGTCTCCCAGTACACTCTTGGTTTGAGCCATACCGGAAAAACCACCGAAGGAGGTTAGCACTGCAGCCAGGACTATTTTTATGCTGCTTCCTATCTGAAGCTTACAGATCTGGTTAATTCCGGTAGTAATCTCCAGAACGCCCATGAAGGAAGCTTTCAGAATTCCGATTGCAGGTAAGGTCTCATTGATGATTTGCGCAAGGATGGAAAAAAGGATGATATACCCGCCGATCTTTGTAATAACCTCGAAACCATTCATGATGGAGTGATCCACCATGTCAAAGGTAAAACGGACAGATTTCGGGCGCTGTTCCGTTACTGCTGCCGGCGGAAGATTAGCTGCCTGTAATGCAGTTGCCCGAAGAGTAAGACCTTTTTCGCCGTTTCCCTTTGCATCTGTTTGTGATGGATTTTTCATTTTGTTATGTACATAGCGATAGATCAAGGCACTGATGATGGAGGAGCTGTAAACGATAACGAATAGCGGCAGTCTGAATCGGGGAAGCTTTAATTGATTGATTGCAATATAATTCATGATAAATACCGGACTGGCATTGTTGCACATACTGAGAAGGAAGTTACCTTCTTCCCGGCTGATTCTCTTCTCATTGACCAGATCAGCAGAGGATTTGGCACCCATCGGGATACCGGACAGGAAGCCTAAGAGTAATGGGTAGCAGCCATCATGGCTTAACCGGAACAGTCTTCCCAGAACCGGATATAGGAAGCGGCTGATCTGACCTGCGATATTTAACCGGATCATCAAATTAGAGATTATGATAAAGGGCAGCAGGTTGGGAAGTACATTCAAAAACCAGAGCAGCAGTCCGGAGCTTGCCCCTTGGTAGGATGCATAGGGGAACAGGAAAATCAGGAGAAAGAATAGCAGGATAGCTCCTTTGATTGCTTTATTTTTATATTTGACCAGGGACATTGAGAACTCCTTAAAGAAGGTCGGTTACTATAATTTATTGGATGAGATACAAGTTTATTCAAAGTATTCATATATTAATGGAAAAGGGCAAAAGGAGATGCTTAAATGGCTAAAAACACGAAATTACCGAAAAGGAATGAAGTCGAGAAACAATTTACCTGGGCGATTGAGGATCTATATGCTGCGGATGAACAATGGCAGCAGGAGTTTGATCAGGTAAAAGCCTTACTTCCGAAACTGGCTGAGTATCAGGGAAGACTTGCGAAATCAGGTGAGATACTGCTCAGCTTCCTGAAGTTATCAGATGAGGTCGGAAGGACGATGGAGCGGGTATATGTCTATGCGAACCAGAAATATCATGAGGATACCGGTAATGCAGTTTATCAGGATCTATCCAATAAGGCAAATATGCTATCCGTACAAGTGAATTCCGCCATGGCATTTGCCACACCGGAGATACTCACGATCCCGGAGGATACTCTGGTACAGTTCAAGGCTGAGAATGAGGAGCTGAAGCTCTACGATTTTAACTTAAAGGATATTCTAAGATTAAAGCCCCACATCCTGTCTGCCGAGATGGAAAGCTTGCTGGCAGACGCCGGAGAAATCGCTGAAGCTGCGGAAAGCATCTTCTCGATGTTCAACAATGCTGATATAAAATTCCCGGAGATCAAGGACGAGAACGATGAGCTGGTCAGAATCACCCACGGAAGATATGGACAGCTATTGGAAAGCAGTGACCGCAGAGTAAGAAAGGAAGCCTTCGAAGGAGTATATGCTACCTTCGGAAGCTTTAAGAATACCCTGGCTTCTGCTTTCAGCGCCAATGTAAAGCAGGAATCCTTCTTTGCTAAGACCAGAAAATATGAATCCACCCTGGAAAAGGCGCTAGATGGTGCCAATATTCCGGTAGAAGTCTATACGAACCTGATTTCCGCGGTTCATGATAATATGGAACAGATGCATCGTTATGTTGCCATCAGGAAGAAATTGCTTGGCCTTCCTGAGCTTCATATGTATGATCTGTATGCCCCTCTTGTACAGGATATCAAGATGGAGATTCCCTTTGAGGAAGCGAAGGATATCGTAGCTAAGGGTTTAGAACCCCTGGGCCTAGAGTATCATAAGATTCTGGAGGAGGGTTATCAGAACCGCTGGATCGATATCTATGAGAATGAGAATAAACGAAGCGGAGCATATTCCTGGGGAGCCTACGGCACCCATCCCTATGTCCTGTTAAACTATAACGAGACTCTGAATAATGTATTTACCCTGGCTCATGAGATGGGACATGCGATTCACAGCTATTTATCGGACAGGACCCAGCCCTATGTCTATGCAGGTTATAAAATCTTCGTAGCTGAGGTGGCCTCCACCTGCAACGAGGCACTGCTGATCGACCATATGTTAAAGACCACGGAGGACAAGAAGCAGAAGGCATACCTGATCAATCATTTCCTGGAGAAGTTCAAAGGAACGCTGTTCCGTCAGACGATGTTCGCGGAGTTTGAGATGATTACCCATCGGATGGTGGAGCAGGGAGAGAGTCTGACTGCGGATGCCCTGTGTAAGATCTACCATGATCTGAATGTGGCTTACTTTGGTAAAGATATCGTGATCGATCCGGAGATCGATATGGAATGGGCAAGAATTCCTCACTTCTATAATGCTTTCTATGTCTATCAGTATGCAACAGGGTATTCGGCAGCCATCGCACTGTCCAGAAGGATCCTATCGGAAGGAAAGCCCGCCGTGGAGGATTATATCCGCTTCTTAAGCAGCGGCAGTTCTAACTATCCGATTGAGCTTCTGAAGGGAGCCGGAGTTGACATGAGCACGAAGGAGCCGGTAAACCAGGCCCTGGCTCTGTTCAAAGAACTGTTAGATCAGATGGAAGAGCTGATGAAGTAGGGTTGTAGAGTAAGGGTAGTGGACGCAATGGATTCATTTGATGAGGCCGGGTAGATCCGGTCCGGTAACAGGATTGTATTTTTGAGCCTTTCAACAACCTTTCTGCAAGGGAAGATAGCTTATCAGGTTTTGCATAAGTAGTGTTAAGAAAACCGGGGCAGTACCACCATTATCCCCGGAGAAAGATTTCCTGCTCCAGTCGCACCAGTGCCGCCTTATTGAAACAGGCGGCCACTGACAGGTGCATACTTGCACAGGAAACTTCTCCGTGGACAGCGATGGCACTACCCCGGTTATTGTTATACGTTGATATGCAAAACCTCTATACGACTAAGTCTTTTACAAGAAGGTTGTTATCAGGCTCATAAAACATGTACCGTTAACCGACCGGAACCTGCCCAGTTATTTACTTTGTGACCATTGCGGGATATACTCTTATTGCAACCGGTTCATCAGCTAAGTTATTAAGTATGGATATTATTGTAGTTTGATGAGGTATTCGTATGAACTGAAAGTATAATAAAAGATATCAGGCGATTGCTTGATATCTTTTTGATGTACGTCTATCTATACTGGATCATGAGGACAAAATCATATTGCTTGAATTAGATGCAAAATGCAGCCTCTAAGGAGGACACTCTGTGAACCGTAAAATACTTTGAGAATTCCCTCGTCCACTTGTCCATTTCACCCTCGATCTCATTGACTTCATTCATAATGAAGGTGACGGTTTTACACCTGGTCTTAGCCATCTGGGGAATGAATTCCGTGAAAGCCCATTCCACGTCCGCTTTCTCATCTTCAAAGCCATTTCTGGCATCGACGATAAAATTGCTTCCATCATATTCTTGTAAGAGCTTCAACGCATGGAGCACCGGCTTACGGTAATCCTCGCCGCAGCAGAACTTCTTCCAGGTGAGCAGGACTGCCTTTTCGTGTGATAGATACGTGATGTGGCAGTAATCCGATTCGTAATCCTTTGGAGCAGATGCTCTGTTCTTGTTATCCATAAAGCTACCGTCTCTTTCTTATATCATTTTTCATAACCGTTATGCCACACAATAGAGAATTATCTTGATCTGTCGGTAAAGGTGCGATGCTTATTAGTTAACTGCTATATCAAGATCATCACTGGATTACATTATGACGATCCCATGTTTATACTCGTTTAATATGGCTGTATTATACTTCCTATAAACTGCCTGATTATAGATATGAGCTGCAAAGATATCCTCAGCAAGCATTTGCCTGCCTAAGGGCTCCAGCTGGGTATCAGCCTTCGTAACCTTTGTTATGACAGGGATATGGTCGATATCGGTGATTCTTCGGAGAAGATGGGAGGAGGACCTCTTTAAGCCCAGAACCCTTGCATAGAAGGAACAGCCGTTTCCGAGGTAATCTTTTATGGCATCAGCCTTAATATTAAGAAGCAGATGTGCAAGAGCACGGTTAATCCTGGTGTGGGTCACATTTCTTGTCTTGATCTGCTTCGTCAGCTCAGCAATACTTAAGTAGGTGTTCTGAATATTCATTAATCGGTCAGCCAGATCCGGGCTGATATCTACATAGGAAGCAAGAGAAGTGCTGCTTTCCGATAATAGTTTATAGATCAGTATTTGTGCAAAATCCTCTTCCGTGATGGGATAGGATTTATAGTAGTGTTCTGTCAGGAGCTCATATACATCCTCCGGTACACTGCTTCGTACCCTGGATAACCCAAATACATTGTCCGTAGATTGCAGAGCATATCTTATTGCAGTGGCGGAACTGATCACTTCGCCGTCATTATCGTCCTCCTCCTGCAACTTCACGGGAAAGATCTGATAAATAAGTGCAGTCTCCGGTTTCTGATCGGTAAGGGTTTCCTCGTGATAGTGAGCAGCTTGTCTGGTTATTGTTATCGGTGTAATGGAAGAAGAGAGCTTAGTCAGAGCTTTCATATACTCCAGGCCAAGAATATTATTCGGCTCAGAAAGTACAGCAGCGATCTTCTCGTAGGCAGCCTTGTCTCCGGAGGAATGATAGATATGCTCCACTGCCTTTGCTCTTGCAGCAGGATAGGTTAAGCCTTCCTTCACATAAGAAAATAGCTTTTCATCATATAGCTCCGGTGCCTTAAGCAGTAGCCCTGCAGTTTCCTCCAGCAAAGCTATGTCCCCGCATTCACTTCCGAAGCACAGATAATCTACGATTCCAAGCTTGTCAAGGATGGATACTGCGCCCATGGCGAAGTATTCCGCACTTCCGGTTGCATAGCAGACCGGCAGCTCCAGCACGAGATCCACACCGTTCTTCAGAGCCATTCTGGTACGGTTATATTTGTCTATGATAGCAGGGGTTCCCCTCTGAACGAAATTGCCGCTCATTACTGCAATAACGTAATCTGCTCCGGTCAGTCTTCTGGCTTCTTCAATATGATATTTGTGGCCGTTGTGGAATGGATTATATTCCACGATGATGCCTGCTACCTTCATAGTATCCTCCGAGTTGCCCCGGAATGATTATCTTCCGGAATTTTTATTTTTCCAATATGAGTCAGTACCAATAATATTTATACTTTGGCTCCACTAGTTTGTATGGCTTAATGTCCCTCAACCGCAGTAAATGTATGTGGTACCCTATATTTGGGGATATCAGTATAATATAGCTAGATTATATCGGAAGCCCCAAAAAAAGACAAGTATCTGATGCCATTTTTGTCACTAACTTAACAAAAAATACTTGTTATTAAAGCATGGATGCACTATAATAAAATTTATGGGTTTTACGAATTATGTACATACTATTACTGATAAAGATGTTAGGAAGGAGAAAACATCATGGGATTTATTGATGTAATTAAAGAAAGAGCTAGAAATAACATGAAAACAATCGTGTTGCCTGAGACAAGTGACAGAAGAGTTCTCGAGGCTGCACATACCGTTCTTGCTGAAGGAGTTGCCAACATCGTATTGATCGGCAACAGCGAAGAAATTGCAAAGAATGCACAGGGGCTGGATCTGTCCAAAGCAACAGTGGTAGACCCTAATAATACAGACAAGCTGCAGTCTTATATTGACCAGTTTGTTGAACTTAGAAAGAGCAAGGGTATGACACCGGAGGAAGCCAGAGAGCTGCTGACGAAGGACTACCCTTATTTCGGTATGATGTTGGTAAAGACAGGGAATGCTGATGGTCTTGTATCCGGAGCGATTCACTCCACATCAGATACCTTACGTCCTGCCCTTCAGATCTTAAAGACTGCACCCGGAACCAAGCTGGTATCTGCATTCTTCCTGATGGTAGTTCCCAATTGTGAGTATGGCGCTGATGGTGCCTTTGTATTTGCAGATTGTGGTCTAAATCAGAATCCCAATTCGGAAGAGTTGGCAGCGATTGCAGGCAGCAGTGCCAAGAGTTTTGAGCTTTTAGTAGAGAAGGAACCTGTAGTAGCTATGTTGTCCCATTCTACTAAGGGAAGTGCAAAGCATGCAGATGTGGATAAAGTGGTAGAGGCTACCAGGATTGCAAAGGAATTGTATCCTGAGATTAATCTGGATGGTGAGTTTCAGCTGGATGCAGCAATCGTACCGAAGATTGGTGCGTCTAAGGCGCCGGGCAGTAATGCGGCATGTAAGGCTAATGTCCTTGTTTTCCCCGATCTGGATGCCGGTAACATCGGTTATAAAATAGTTGAGAGACTTGCGAAGGCAGAAGCTTACGGACCTATTACCCAGGGTATTGCTAAGCCTGTGAACGATCTGTCAAGAGGTTGTTCAGCAAATGACATTGTTGGTGTAGTTGCAATCA
>JAEZJW010000105.1 GCA_023415595.1 Bacillota bacterium | reverse complement strand
CAATTATATATACCGCAGTTAGCACATTTATAGGCATGGCGGTCACCATACTGGGCTCGTTTGTGCTTTCCCGGAAGGAGTTTCCCATGCGGAAAATCCTTACAGGAGTATTTATGTTTACGATGCTTTTCAATGGCGGTCTTTTGCCCAACTATATATTGATTAAAAGTCTGGGCATGTACAATACAATTTGGGCCATTGTATTACCCGGCGCGTTCAGCGTCTGGTTGGCGATCATTGGCAGGACATTCATTAAATCCACGATTCCGGAGGAATTGTATGAAGCGACTTGCCTGGACGGCGGTAACTATTTTCAGTTTTTTTCAATGATTGTACTGCCCCTGTCCAAGCCGATTTTGGCGGTGCTTGCTTTGAATTACGCAGTAGGCCAGTGGAATTCCTATTTTAGTGCTCTGATGTATTTAAAAGATGTCAATAGATTCCCTCTTCAGATTATTCTAAGAAATATTATCATAGCCAATGTATTTGATGCAGCATCCATAAGCAGTATAGATGTAAAAGACATGATGGAAAGACAGTATCTGGTTGAACTACTCAAATACTCATTGATTATTGTATCTAGCATTCCTATGCTCATACTTTATCCGTTTATACAGAAGTATTTTATCAAGGGAGTTATGATTGGATCACTTAAAGGTTGATTCCTGCAAATTCGATAGGGTAGATGCAGCTCTTGCGGCTGTTTCTATAAATAAAATAAAACCTAGGAGGAATAAGTATGAAAACACAAAAACTGGCTGCCATCGTGCTGGCTGTAATGATGCTTTTATCAATGGCGGCATGCACATCAAACAGCGCGGCACCCGTGGGAACGGTCACACCCACCACTACTGACAGCAATTCAGCGACCCCTGCACAAGCAGAAAAGGTAACTTTCACTGCATTTATCGTGCAGCAGCCCAATGGTATGACGGACATCACAACGAATACTTTTACGAAATGGCTGGAGGAGAAGACGAATGTCCATTTGGACATGACAGTTGTGCAGAACGACGGATCGAAGGACAAACTTACCCTGATGCTGGCTAGTGATGATTATCCCGAACTCATCCTTACTGGCAGTAACAGCTTTACTAATGCTGATTTGGTCAACTATGGAACCAAAGAAAAAATACTGATCCCGTTGAATGACTTGATTGAAAAAAATGCTGACAACCTTAAGCAGATATGGACGGAAAATCCTCAACTCAAGGACCAAATGACGGCGTTGGACGGCAATATCTATGGAATACCCAGTTTAGATTCGGGTGGCACAAGCCATGGTAATGTCGGCGTAAAACTTTGGATGAACCTGGATTGGCTGAAAAACCTTGGCCTTTCCATGCCGGTTACTACCGAAGATTTTAAAAACGTTCTAACAGCCTTCAAGACGAGGGATCCGAACGGAAACGGCAAAGCAGACGAGATACCAATGACAGGTGCCATTAACACGTGGTGCGGAGACCCTTATATATTCCTTCTAAATGCATTCGATTATTATGATCCCTACATGCCTATCAAGCTTAAGGATGGTAAAATATCATTATGCGCTGATACGGACGGATTCAAGGAAGGGCTCAAGTACATCAAGGATCTGTGCGATAACGACTTGATTGACCCTGCTGCCTTCACACAGAATGAGCAGCAAATGGCTGCAGTAGGAAATAATAAAGATGCTGTCATTGGCGGTGCTGCCACTTGTGGTCACTTGGCCATGTTTATTGACACAAGCAATCTCGAGCTTTCCAAACAATATGGGAACATACTGCCTTTGCAAGGGTCAAACGGTTATCGTGGTATCCCGTATGCAACAAAACCCTCAGTTAGCGGAGCTAGCTTTGCAATTACCGACAAATGCAAGAACCCGGAAGCAGCAATCAAATGGGCTGATGTGTTCTGTAGTGAGGAAGGTGTCCTTCTCGGATCAGTCGGAGTTCAGGGTAAGCAGTGGGACGTTGCTGATCCTGGCACGTTTGGCATGGACGGCAAGACCCCCGCAAAGTATAAATACTTATCTGCATACACTACTGCCTCTGGAGCCTCGGATGTCAACGACGCCTGGGGTTGGGCGCTAAAACTTATCCAGCCTGATGTGAAAAGTCTATTTCAGGTGGAAGGTGATATCTATGACCCCGCGAACTATGAAGCCAGACTGTGGCGGGAAACAATAAAGCTGCTGCCGTATGCTGCAGAAGTGGATCAGCTTCCTCCTTTCTGGCTGAGCGAAGAAGATTCCGTAAAGATGAGCACACTCCAGACACCCTTGCAGGATTACATCAAGACATCCATAGTCGAATTTATCACTGGAAAGAAGAATATCGATAAGGATTGGGATGCCTACATTGCAGGTTTGAACAAGCTGGGTGCTCAAGAGTATATCACACTGTACCAAACTGCATATGATTCTCTTAAGAAATAACTCCATTCACTAATTACTACCAAGGGGTCTGCTGCATCGGCAATTGGATAACGGCTTATGCAGCAGACTTGTTTTTATGCAAGAGAAGCCGTCAAACAATAAACAAA
>JAEZJW010000094.1 GCA_023415595.1 Bacillota bacterium | reverse complement strand
GAATTATATCTGCCAAGGATGCAATGAAAATGGCTAAGGAAGCAAATCTTGACTTGGTCAAAATAGCCCCGACAGCAAAGCCACCGGTTTGTAAGATTATCGATTATGGAAAATACAGATATGAACTGGCTAGAAAAGAAAAGGAAGCCAAGAAGAAGCAAAAGGTTACCGAAGTGAAAGAAATACGTTTATCTCCGAACATTGACGATAACGATTTAAATACGAAGGCTAACCAGGCACGTAAGTTTATAACGAATGGGGATATGGTTAAAGTGGCATTACGTTTCCGTGGCAGAGAGATGGCTCATACATCAGCTTCAAGAGTTATTCTGGATAATTTCTATGCTAAACTCGAGGATATTGCGATCGTAGATAAGCCGGCAAAGCTCGAAGGAAGAAGTATGATTATGTTCTTATCAGAAAAACGTTAAAATACTAAACAAACAGCAATCCGGAAGCTGCTGGTATAAGCAGCCAAAAGACTGTATTAATTTATTAAGGAGGAAATATCATGCCTAAGTTA
Organism: Bacillota bacterium; assembly: GCA_023415595.1. GTDB lineage: Bacteria > Bacillota > Clostridia > Lachnospirales > Lachnospiraceae > Mobilitalea. The sequence continues at coordinate 28,308 of JAEZJW010000094.1, read as the reverse complement.
AAAACAAGCAGAGCAGCTGCGAAGCGTTTCAAGAAAACAGGAACAGGAAAGTTAAAGAGAATGAAGGCTTTCAAGAGCCATATCTTAACGAAGAAATCCGCTAAAAGAAAGAGAAATCTCAGAAAAGCAGCTATGACAGATGCAACTAATATTAAGAACATGAAGAAAATCTTACCATATCTGTAGGGATTGGTGATAAGGAGGAATAGAAAATGGCAAGAGTAAAAGGCGGATTAAACGCTAAGAAAAGACATAACCGTGTATTAAAGCTGGCGAAGGGTTACAGAGGCGCCAGATCAAAACAATATAGAGTTGCAAAGCAGTCAGTAATGAGAGCTTTAACCTCTTCTTTCGCAGGCAGAAAGCAGAGAAAGAGGGATATGAGATCCTTATGGATCACAAGAATTAATGCCGCTGCAAGAATGAACGGCTTATCTTACAGCAAGCTGATGCACGGCCTTAAGCTGGCACAGGTTGATATCAACAGAAAGATGCTGTCCGAGATGGCAATCAATGATGCCGCAGGCTTCTCCAGTCTCGCTGATGTAGCGAAGTCCAAGCTGGCATAATTGTAAAACAATAAGTTAATACGGGCTGCAGTTTGCTATGCACACCGATAACGGAGGGTAAGAAATGTCCGTTATGGGTATTCATAGCACGCTGCAGTCTTTTTTATGCCAAGATGTACGGTTAGCTGATTCATCTTGTTTGTGATTCCAATTATATAATTCGAAATCCATAAATATAATAGATTCAAAGGGCAGAAATGAAATTTATCAGAGTGGAGGGATTATATGATGAATCAGGAGGGTGCTGCTCCGGAAGAAGTTGAAAAAATATTCAGCAATGATTATGCGGATCTTCTGATTAATTACAGTGGGGATCCGTCTATTCTTGAGAAATTCGAGAATGCGACAGTCCGTATCATAAATTTCTTCTTCGCAGTAGTTCATATTCCGGTTAGTCAGATTACTGAAGATATTGTCAGTGTTCTGGGGTATGCTGTCATACCTTCTCTGTTCGGATTGATCAGTCAGGCCAGCCTGGAAGCTTCGGGAGTAGGAAGAATTAGGAACATCCCCAGTTTCAACCTGAGGGGGCAGGGGGTTCTGATCGGATTTATAGATACAGGAATAGATTACACGAACCCGATTTTCCAGTATGCTGATGGAACTACGAGAATAGCGGCGATATGGGATCAGACAGACCGCACAGGTACGCCTCCCGAACCGGGAGGGTACGGGTCTGAATATACCAGGGAACAGATCAACCTGGCTCTTCAGAATGAAAATCCTTTAGAAATCGTTCCTACCAGGGATGAGAACGGACATGGGACCCTGATTGCTGGGATTGCAGCCGGTAATGAGGTACCGGAGAGCGGGTTCTATGGAGTAGCCCCTGATGCTGAGCTTGTTGTTGTTAAACTAAAACCGGCGAAACCACATCTGAAAAACTTCTTCCGCATTCCGGAAGAAGCCACCTGCTTTCAGGAGAACGATATTATATTTGGGTTTGACTACCTGACTGATACGGCAATCAGACTAAATAGACCCCTCGTTATTTGTATCGCTGTAGGGACCTCTCAGGGTGCCCATGATGGAAGGGGCAGCCTGAGCGGCTATGTGTCACTGCAGTCAGGAAATATCGGTGTTGCGTCTGTAGTGGCAGCCGGCAATGAGGGTAATGCCAGAAGGCATTATTCTGGAACGGTGGATCCCAATACCGGCTATGATACCGTAGAACTGAATGTTGGAGAGAATGAATCGGGCTTTTCAATGGAGATCTGGTCGGATTCCCCAAATACCTATACGATAGACATTCTTTCACCCAGTGGCGAATATATCTCAAGGTTAGGAGCATCCCTGGACGAAAGCAGGGAGGTTACCTTCATCTTTGAGAGGACCATTATCCGGGTGGACTACCAGATGGTGGAGTCTCAAAGCGGTGATCAGCTGATTCTGATCCGCTTTACCGAGCCGGCCCCCGGAATTTGGCGCTTTCGGGTCTATGGCAGGAGTGGGGGCGGAGCAGCACAAGGCTTTAATATCTGGCTGCCTATGACCGGCTTTATTTCGGCTAATACCTATTTTATCAGATCCGATCCATATACAACCATCTTATCCATAGGAAATGCCAGGATACCGATCACGATAACTGCATATAATGTCCAGGATGACAGCTTATATCTGAATGCCAGCAGAGGGTACACGCGAATTGGTGTCATAAAGCCAGATCTGGCTGCTCCCGGAGTTGATGTCATCGGACCAACACTGGAGCAGGGCTTCGCTGCAGCAACCGGAACCAGTATCAGCGCAGCTCATGCTGCAGGCATCGCCGCGATGCTGATGGAGTGGGGAGTGGTCAGGGGGAATTATCCAAGGATGAGTACCGTTGAAATGAGAGTATTTTTAATTAGGGGTGCGCGAAGAAATCAGGCGCTTACCTATCCCAATCGCGACTGGGGCTATGGAATTCTGGATATCTTTAACACCTTTGATGTCATCCGAACAGGACAATCGTAACAGAATAGGGTAAAAACAGGTGGATCATAAGAAATAGGGATCGGAAGCGATTATGATGCGGCCGATCATGGAAGGGGAAGAATATGACTCCGGAAGAGAGATATAAAATTACCAGCAATGAATACGTGGACAGATTCGTGCAGTGGAATGGCAGAGAGGCGGTTCTTGAACAACACAGGGAGAATTCTATTCAAGTCATGAACGAGCGGTATGCTGTTGAATATGTACCCGTGGCTGAGATAAATAGAATGCGCATTGCGGAGATCGGCTATTCCTCCATACCAAGATGCTTCGGTTTGGAAAGCGAAAGGAGTCTGGAGGTATCGGGTGTATTAAGAGTCCGTCAGGCACCATCCCTTAGCCTGCGGGGCAGCGGAGTATTGGTTGGCATCATCGATACGGGGATAGATTATACGAATCCGGTATTTCTCCATGGGGATGGTACAAGCAAAATCATTGAATTATGGGATCAGACGATAGACAGTGAGGACCAATATCCGGAAGATATATACTTCGGTACTGTGTATAGCCGGGAGCAGATCGATCAAGCCTTAGCAAGTGAGAATCCCTTCGAGACAGTGCCCAGCAGGGATGAAATCGGTCATGGGACGATGCTGGCCGGAATAGCTGCCGGAGCAGAGTTACCGGATGACAATTTCAGCGGAGTTGTGCCTGATTCCGATCTGATCGTTGTCAAGCTGAAACAGGCTAAGCCTTCTGTAAGAGATATCTTTGCGATTCCTCCGGATGTACCTGCTTATCAGGAGAATGATATCGTCTGGGGTGTACAGTATCTCATCTCCGTTGCCCGCAGACTGCAAAGACCATTGTCCATCTGCATCGGTTTAGGCTCCTCCCAGGGCTCCCATGACGGAAGAGGTGTTTTAAGTTCAGTTATAACAGTCGGCGCGGATTTTCCGGGGATAACTATAAATGTTTCTGCGGGTAACGAGGGGAATATGAGAAGGCATTACTACGGGGTAATCAATCAGGATATCGGCTATAATACGGTAGAGCTTAATGTGGCTGAGAATGAGGGAGGCTTCACTATGGAGCTGTGGGGAGCTGCACCAAACACTTACTCCATTGATATCACCTCCCCTTCAGGAGAATACATCCCAAGAATTGCTGAAGGGCTAAGGGTCAGCCGCGAGATTTCATTTATATTTGATCCTACTGTGATCCAGTTGGATTATAATATGATAGAATCCCAGATAGGAGATGAGCTGATTCTTATGCGCTTCCGCCAGCCTTCGGCAGGAGTATGGACCTTCCAGGTTTATGGTAGGGGGGATCTGCCCGGCAGCTTTCATATCTGGCTTCCGATGGGCGATTTTATCTCACAGGATACCTATTTCATTCAATCCAATCCCTACACTACGATAACCTCACCGGGAAATGCATTGACTCCGATTACGGTGACCGCCTATAATCCCACCACCTCAACCCTCTATCAAAATGCCAGTAAAGGGTATACACGTATTAACGAAATAAAGCCCGAGCTGGCAGCGCCGGGAGTGAATATCTTAGCACCTACACTGGAGCATGGATTTACGGAAATGACTGGGACCGGAGCAGCAGCTGCCCACACTGCAGGGATAACAGCTATGTTTTTAGAATGGGGAATTGTGAGAGGAAATTATACCGGGATTGATACCGTAGAGGTAAAGAAATTTATGATCCGCGGAGCCAAGCAGAGTCCCAGACTTCAATATCCGAATCGGGATTGGGGCTATGGTGCAATTGATATCTACAATGTATTCAATGTGCTCAGGTCCGGGGGATAGCTTTACGATACACTTTGCCATGATATGCAAATAATTCCACCCCTATTATTAACATTCTGATAGCTTATCATCTCAGGATGTAATAAAATAGGAATATAAGGAGAGTGTTACGGATGATGAGACGGCTGCGACCTGCAAGACAAAAAGGAAATGGTATCAATGTAATGAAAGGGACAAAGAGGATGTTCAGACTGCTCCTTTGGTCCGGAATTCTTCTGGCAGCCCTGTGGCTGTCAAATCTAACAGGGACAAGCTCTTCAAGGGCTCTGGCGGCGGCTGAGAAGACCTATACGGTCAAGCCTTCCTCGGCTCCCTATCAGAATCAGTACATAAAGTCAGGAACCTATAACACTAAAACGAAGCAATATTATATGCTGCGCTCCTATCTCGAGCAGCTGGAGAAGACAGGCGGCGGAACGCTGGTGCTCACAAAGGGCACTTATACCATCACCAATACGCTCTATGTCCCCTCCGGGGTTACTATTCTCCTAAAGGATGGGGTAAAGCTGGTGAAGGGTTCTGACACCGGTACGAAGAAGCTGGTGCCTGCGAAATCCATGTTCCAGCTGATCGCGCCCTCCAAGGCATCCGTTAAGGGAGGCGCCACGAAATATCAGGGGGGAAGTAACATCACCATACGAGGGGAAGGGACTGCCATCCTGGACTTAAATTATTCTAAAGATACCATCGGAATCGTTCTCGGACATAATGACAACATCACGATTCAGGGTATCACCTTCCGGAAGCTGTACGGGGGAAGCTTCGTGAAGATCGGAGCCTCGGAGAATGTCACCCTCGAGAAGAATATGTTCAGCGATTATAAGGCCAGCGCTACAGGCAGCGCCTATGCAGTCGCATTGGAAGTACCGGATGGTACGACGAAGAGCTTTCCCTACCCCTGGAGCAAGGACGATAAGACCGTTTGCCGGAATATCAGGATAGAGAGGAATACCTTTACCAGGCTGGAGCGTGGGATCGGCAGCGTAAAATATACGGAGAATAAATATCATCTGGGTATAAGCATCCTCTATAATACCTTTGAGGATACTGCCTCCCATGCCGTGAGAGTATTGAACTGGGAAGACAGTGTCATTCAGAATAACAGCTTTACTGACCTTAAGAATGTGGAAGGGACGCTAAAGGCTGTACTGGTCAGCGGGGGGAAGAACCCAACCATAAAGGATAACCATTTCCTTAGGATCGACCGGGCAATCCAGATCATGCCCTGGAAGAATACCAATAACGGTGAAGCCTATGCGATTACTTATAATACCCTCAGTGAGCAGAATATTATGGATATGAAGGATAATGAGCTGGAGGAGATGGGAGAATACTTCCTCCGGTACAATAAGAGCTATAATGAGTTTACTTTAGATACGGAGAAGTGGGAGATCTATGACCCGAATGTTACTGAGTTTATGATAAATGAGGCCTCCGAACCCTTCCAGAATGCTTATAGGAACAGCAGTAATTATAACAGTGCGACGAAGCAGTACTATGTCCTGCGCTCATATCTGGAACAGCTGGAACGGATCGGCGGCGGAACTCTGACACTTGAGGCGGGGACCTATAAAATCTGTAATACGCTCTATGTACCTTCCCATGTAACCATTCTGTTAAAGGATGGCGTAACCGTACAAAAGACTGAGGAGACACAGTCAGGGGGACTGATCAGCTCCAAGTCAGTCTTCCAGCTGGCGGCACCCTCCCAATCCAAGACGGAAGGTGCTTACGGAGGGTATGATGGCGAGACGGATATTACCTTCCGCGGGATGGGAACAGCGGTGATTGATCTGGACTTCGTTCAGGATGCCATCGGTATCGTACTATGCCATAATACGGAGGTAACCATCTCTGGGATCACCTTTCAGAATATGTACAGCGGGCATTTTATCGAACTGGATGCCTCTTCGGACATAACCATAGAGCAGAGCAGCTTCCGACATCACAAGCCCTCTGTCTCGGGAGCCAAGGAGGCAATTAATCTGGATACTCCGGACAGGAATACCGGAGGCTTCAATGCGGTTTGGACGAAATTTGACGGAACACCGAACCGGAACATCTTGATCCGGGGGAACAGCTTTCATGATCTGGAACGTGCCATCGGTACCCATAAATATACCCAGGGAAAATATCATAATAATGTTCAACTGCTGGAGAATAAGATCTCTAATACAACCTCTGACGCGATCCGTATTCTGAACTGGACAGCCCCGGTAATTAAGGGGAATGAGATCAGCAGGGTTGCCGGAGGGAAGGGAACGGACCGCGCCATTTTGGGCAGTGGGCTTAAGGCTCCGGTGATTACGGATAATACCTTTATCGATGTACCAAGACCGATTCAGCTTATGCCCTGGAGGAATACGGGGGAAGGGGAGGCCTATGCGGTCACCTATAATGAGCTTACAGCAACAGACGTGGACCTGATGCTTAAGAATACCCTGATCCGCTGCCTGGAAAACTTCATCCGAGTCAACTTAACTTACAATGTTTTCGACCGGGATACCGACAAATATTATTATTCTTCTGAGTATATTAAGTAAAGACCAGGATGACATATATTCGTAATAGGTTAGATTTTGATTAAATATATTAGAGTTCATAGTTCTCTCTTGCAAAAGCATAGGGTTTACAGTATGATAATTTTGTAGTTAACCAAATAATAGAAATCGCGGGAGGAATTATGAGGAATAGGATTTCAAACTCAATCTGGGGTATATTTTTTATTTTAATAGGACTCGGCTATGCCGGTAATGTGATGGATCTATGGAGTTTTGATATTTGGAACCTGCTTTTTGATCAGGGCTTGTGGACTCTGTTCATCATTGTTCCCTGTGCTGTCAGCATGATCCGCGGAGGCTTTCAGGTAGGCTCCCTCATCGGTTTCATCATTGGTGTAATGTTGCTGGCTTCTCATTATGTTGATTTTAGTTTCGATTTTTGGCGGCTGATTGTTCCGGTCGTATTAGTAAGTATCGGACTCAGAATTATCTTTCAGGGGTCCTTCCATAGGACATATCGGTCAGAGCAAACGGTTCATATGGATAGCAATTATAACACGAGTAAGGAGACGAACTTTAATTCCACTCCGAAGGGTGAATATACAGCGGTCTTCTCCAGTAACCATGTCAGACTGAATGATAATTTTACCGGCACGAACCTCAGTGCTATCTTCGGTGGTCTTACGCTGGATATCAGGGATGCTGTTATAACAAGTGATATCACCATCAATGCTACGGCAGTATTCGGTGGAATCGATCTCTATGTTCCGCGAGGTGTACAGGTTAAAGTAAATAATGTTCCGGTCTTTGGCGGAGTAAGCAATAAAACAGGTTATTCTGCAGATACATCGGCTCCGGTGATCTACCTGAAGTCGACCACCATGTTTGGAGGGATCGATATTAAATGAATCAATTCCAGAGAACCACGAAGTATATAGCGATGACCTTTGCTGTCATTCTTGCGGTCGGTATTATAACAGCGATCACAGGAGTTGTACTTAATGTTTTATCTGCCGTTACAGGTGCGCCGATCTTCGGCAACAAGAATAGAATTGATATAGCCTACGATTTTACCGGTGTGGAGAGTCTGTCGATTGATAACAGCGCCGGAAGTCTGGAGATAAGAACCGGGGATACCTTCAGGGTTGAGGGAAAGAAAGTACTGGAAAGCTTCAAAGCGGAGTTAACACAGGATGGGACCCTGGTGGTATCGGAACATATTAAGAACAGGTTCCTTTGGTTTGATTTTGATTGGTTCGGTTCCCCGAATTCTAAGATCACGGTCTACCTACCGGAGGACTTTGTCGCAGAGAGGGCGATGCTTGATACCGGAGCAGGAAATACCAAGATAGAAGCCTTAAGGGCAGAGGATCTGACGATCTCAGCGGGAGCCGGAAATTTAAACGGTGATCAGATCGTTGCAGATAAGGTAAAACTGGACGGCGGGGTAGGTTCGTTTACCTTATCCGGTGTAAGCTTTAATAATGCAGATATTGACTGCGGAGTCGGCAGCCTCAGGATTGAAGGGGAATTGTTCGGCCATAGTAAGATTGACTGCGGTGTTGGAGATGTAAAGCTGGATCTTGTCGGCAGCAGGGAGGATTATAACCTGAATGTGGATGCCGGTGTCGGATCTGTTCGGGTGAACGGTGAGAAGTTCTCGGACTCCAATCATAATGAGAATGCAGAGTATTCCCTTAAGGTTGACGGCGGAGTCGGTAAGGTCAGCATTGATTTTCGTAACTGATCAGGCACATAGTAACTGATATCCGAAAACAAATATAGGGTCTAACTGTTTTGATTCTTATGGATAAAGGTTGCATTTTCTGGTTAATAATATTAAAATAAAAGAAACAGGGGACGTTAGCTCGGGAATCGTAACGTCCCCGTTTTACTGACTGGATGAGTGAATATTATCGACACTTAAGGAGAGAACAATGAACAAAAAGAGTATTGCAGGATTGCTGCTGTTCGGTTGCCTGATCATGAGCATATTAATCTATAGCGCGGTCAGGATGACGGGGTCCGGAAACGGATCGGGTGCTAACCGAAGCGAGGTTACGGAAGATAATAGCACGAATACGTCTGCTTCTATTGGCGGTACATCGAATCAAACTTTGCCGGAGCAAACTCAGAGCAATGCAGGCACTGAGTCCTGGCTCTCCTCAAATCCCAGTGATACCGGAGCCCAGGTTGCTGCCGGATCAGAAGCTGACGGATCTGTAGGCATGGATCCGGATAATAAAAATGCGGGAACAGTGGAAAGTACATCAAATTCCTCCGATTCCTCTGATGAAGATGAGACAGCCGATGCAGCCTTGGCTTCTGGTATAGAAACCGGTGCCGTCCTTGAAAGAGAAGTATGTAAGCTGATCGTAGACAGCAGCCAGGTGGATTATAAGGCCTATCTTCCCGAGAAGATGGCATCCGATAGTACTTTAGAAGCAGCATTAAACATAGTTAATCCCAGTATCAGTATTAAAGCGGAAGCAGCGATCCTGTTTGATGCCGATACGATGGAGGTACTTTATTATAAGAATCCAGTTGAACCGGTATTCCCTGCCAGTACGGCTAAGCTTCTGACCTGCCTTGTGGTTTTGGACTGGTGCAGTCTGGAGGAGGAGGTTCAGATATCCAATGAGATCAGGCTGATTGCGAGAGATTCAACCACAGCCGGTTTATATCCGGGGCAGGTCGCAACCATAAGAAACCTCCTGGAAGGAATGCTTCTGCCCTCCGGTAATGATGCGGCTTATGCTGCAGCAACCTACGTAGGCAGGAAATCCCTCCGCCATGAGGCTGCCAGGAGGGAGGATGCAGTTACAGAATTCATCCGATTGATGAATGTCAAGGCAAGCCAACTTGGGGCATTGAACTCTTGTTTTAAGACTCCGGACGGATATGATGCTATTGGGCAGTATACGACTGCATATGATATGGGACGGATCGGTTTGGCTGCGATGAAGAACGAAACCATTCTGGAAATCAGCAAGAAGAGCAGCTCCTGTAACAGATTCATCAGCGGTGACGAGATAACCTGGCGGAATACCAATGCTCTGGTCAGGAAGGACAGCGGAAGGTATTATTCCCCCTGTATCGGACTTAAGACCGGAACCAGTACGATGGCGGGTAAATGCCTGATTGCTGCGGGAAGGGCGAATGGCCGGGAAGTTCTAAGTGTTATTATGAATTCAACCCAGACGGGCAGATGGAGTGATGCAAAGACCTTATTGGATTATGGACTTTATTAAGAATAGGCAGGAATTACAAGGGTATCTCTCAAAAGATAGTAATGTTGCGGGGGGTTAATATGCAGCAAATTTAATAAAGGGGGATAGGATATGGAACAGCTTGATATGGATAGAGGCCGGATTTTACGAAGGGTGGGCTGGGCACTCTTTCTGATGGTGCTATGTACCCTGGCAACGCAGATTATCCTTAGTTCGCTCTTTTACAGATTTTCACCGGAGTTCTATCAATCAGAATATTATGGGGTTGTGATCACCTTGTTGACAATTATGGGTGTCAGTTACCCGGTCTTTCTTAGTGTGATGCGGAAGGTTCCAGATACGAAACCGTCACAAGAGGGAGCTTCAAAGTTATCCCTACGCCAGTTGATCGGTTTGTTTTTCGTATGCGTAGCATTTATGTATCTCTCCAGCTTTGCAGGCTCCATCATAAGTCTGCTGATCGCTAAGTTAAAGGGAAGCGAAATTGAGAACCCCGTAGAGGAGTTCCTTGGAAATAGTAATATATATCTGAATGCAATCTACATTGCGATCATCGGTCCTGCTATGGAGGAGCTTATCTTCCGCAAGGTACTGCTGAATAAGCTGCGCAGATTCGGTGATCTTCCGGCTATTCTGTTTACCAGCCTTGCCTTCGGACTGTATCATCTGAATCTTTCCCAGTTTATCTATGCTACCACCTTAGGTATCATTTTCTCTTATACCGTGATTCGAACCAATACGATTAAGTATACCGTAATCCTACATATGATCATTAATACAATCGGCTCAGTCATTGCTCCCCTGGCAATAGGAAATGAGAAAGCGATGGTACTTCTGTTCCTGTGGGTAATCATTTCCATTGTAATTGGTATGTCCCTGTTCCAGAAGAACAAGGGAGGGATCCTGCTTTTAGCAGGTGACGAACAGGTTGAGAAGAAATCAGAATATTTCCTTCATATCGGAACCGTACTGTATCTTCTGAGTTGTGTCGCTATGATGGTGCTTCAGATTTTTAATTAGGTATACCATAACATTTTATTAATAAAGGGATAGAGTGTAAGCAATAACATGGGGTAATATCGGGTCCATGCTTTGTTTACTCTATCCCTCTAATTATATTGTGGCCTTGCAGTTATTATTGTAATCTTACAGCTGTACCGGAAGCGGTCACCATCAGCATACCGTTATTGGAACCGAGTACCTCGTAATCAATATCGACGCCCACTATGGCATCTGCTCCTAAGGAAGCACCTCGCCCAGCCATCTCCTGCATGGCATGTTCTCTAGCCCGGATGAGCTCCTCTTCATAGGTGCCTGAACGGCCCCCGAAGAAGTTGGATAAACCTGCTGCAAAATCCTTCACAAAATCCACACCGGAGACTACTTCCCCGAACACTACTCCAAGATAGTTAGTGATCTGTCTGCCTTCTACTGAAGGTGTTGTCGTAATAATCATAGTTTTTCCTTACCTTTCTTATGTTAATCTTGATATGATACCGTGATATCGCCACTGCTTAGGCCGGCTTTGATTTTCCTTGCCCCATCGTTATGTCTCTGCAGATGGCCATCAAAGGTTTCGCTGCCTACCCGTATACTCCCATAGGAGGTGTCAAGATCCAGCTGATAATCCGATTCCGTCCCTACCAGAGTAACGTCCACATTACCATAGCTGTTCTTTAGATCGGCTTCCAGTACATCCGCCTTTGAAAGCTTTAGGTTGCCGCTGCTTAAGTTAACATTGAGGTTCTCTATCAGAATATCTTCACAGCTGATATCCCCATAGGAATCCGTAATTGATGCGGAAGGAAACCTCATTCCCTCTAAGTTTAAGTTTCCGCTGGATAAGGTGGCTTTGAAACTGTCATAGGCGGAACCGTCCGGAAGAGGTGTATCTGTGGTATTGATATTGGTGAACTCAGCCTTTCCGTAGGAATTCGTATAATTCAAGGTGCCTGCATTAAAATCTTTGATGGTGCTGTTGCCGGAGGAGAGAACAACCTCAGCGTTGACTGCTGCGGCGTTTTTAATGCTCAGATTACCGTAAGAGGTGGCCAGATCAACCTTCTTAGCCAGGAAGCCTTCTGTATCAATATTGCCGCTGTCGGTACTGACATCGATCAGGTCCGTTAAGGTATCCTTGGGAAGATATACTCGGATGACATTTGATAACTTAAAATGTATGGAATAGGATTCAGGAAGAGTATCTTCATCATCAAAGATCAGTACGCCATTTTCCACTGAGTATTCCGGCGCTTCTTCCCAATACAGGTAATCAATTTCAACGTAATAATCATCGCCCGGCAGCAGCTCGATATCAGCCAATCTGGTATCAATACGGATTTCCTTCAGAGGTCCGGCAACAGATTGATTAATGATAAATTCTTTCGCATCCTTCCTGTTTAGCTCTCGGGCAGTATTAAAGGTGTGACTATAACTGCACCCGGTCACGAAGAATATAACAAGTAACAGTAATAGCAGCAGAGATCTCTTCTTAGTTATGATCATTCGGTTCTCCCCCTTTTATCATCTTAAGCCGGCTATCTTGGCTATTGAATGCCGACATGATTTCTATTATTTTCTATTGCAGTTATCATCATATAGCCAATCATTTCCTGATGTCAAGCGATAAACCCATTTTCTAAGGGTTTTAATGAAGTTCTAATCTGACTGTTTTACTTGAGGTCCGGGATAGGTCGCCAGGATCTGGTTTATAATATGTTAGGAAGGTCTGATGATGATAACATGTAATAGTGTTTACAAAGTAACCATAAGGAAATACAATAAAAAACATGATATAATACATGGTAAAGTTTATCATAATTGAGTATGATTAAGCTATAATAGAAAACTTTTTTCTATTATATGCAGAGAGGAACATATCGGAAGTATCGCAAATGCTTAGTGGATATATTTGGAAAGGAGAATAATATGAATAATTTTACATTTTATAGCCCTACCTATTTTGCTTTCGGAAGAGGTACTGAGAATGAGACAGGACATTATGTGAAGCGGTTTGGCGGAAGCAGAGTCCTGCTTCATTATGGCGGAGGTTCTGTGGTAAGATCCGGACTTCTGAACAGGGTAAAGGCTTCTTTGGATAAAGAAAATATATATTATGTAGAACTGGGAGGGGTACAGCCGAATCCCAGAAGCGGACTGGTATATCAGGGAATTGAACTGGCAAGGAAGGAATGCGTTGATTTTATTCTGGCAGTCGGAGGAGGCAGTGCTATCGATTCTGCGAAGGCAATCGCGGCTGGCGTGAAATATGACGGGGACTTCTGGGATTTCTTTGAAGGTAAGAGGGTAATGGAGGCCATAAAGATCGGTACGGTACTGACAATCGCTGCTGCCGGCAGTGAGGGCTCAGGAGATACAGTCATCACGAAGGAAGAAGGCATGCTGAAGCGTGGTGCCGGCGGAGAGGCCTTGAGGCCGGTATTCTCCATATTAAATCCTGAGCTTACGCAGTCACTTCCCGCATTCCAGACGGCAGCCGGAGCAACTGACATTATGGCACATGTATTTGAACGGTACTTTACGAACACCAAGGAGGTAGAGATTACAGACCGCCTGTGTGAAGCAGTCCTGCTGACTATGATCAAGGAGGTTCCGAGAGTAATAAAGGATCCGGATAACTATGAAGCGAGAGCTAATATTATGTGGGCAGGAATGGTGGCTCACAATAACCTGGTAGGTGTGGGACGTGATCAGGACTGGGCAAGCCATGGAATAGAGCATGAGCTGTCCGCATTATATGATGTGGCCCATGGTGCAGGATTAGCCGTGATCTTCCCGGCCTGGATGACCTATGTCTATAAACACGATATCAACCGTTTTGCCCAGTTTGCAGTCAGAGTATGGGGCTGCGAGATGAACAGCGCCAACCCGGAAGAGACTGCACGGGAAGGGATCAGCCGCTTAAAGCAATTCCTTACCTCAATCGGAATGCCGGTTAATTTTAAAGAATTAGGTGCAAGAGAAGAGGATATTCCGTACATGGTAGAGAAAATGGGACTTGGCAACGGAACCAGAGGCAACTTTGTTCCGCTGACAGCCAAGGATGTGGAGCAGGTATACCGGCTGGCATTATAAGGAGCCCCTTTCCTGAGATTGATTGCTTGTGGGCAGATACCTTTTATCTTATTTCTTATTGACGATATGAAAGAGGGATCTGTTAGACAGCATCCTGTCCAGTAACTCAATCAGGCTGTCATTGGTATTGTCACGATACAGGACTTCCCTGGCAAGATAAGGGTCATCTGTAATAATGTTATCCACCCCAAGGGATTTCATCCGTTCCATCTCATTCTCGGTATTCACGGTCCATGCATGGATCGCTTTACCGGCTCGGTGAGTGGTCTCAACAATGGATTTGGTTATGAAGGATGACTTCATACTGATAAAGTCAATATCTGGCCTATTGTAGAAATTACCGTAGGCAGCGGAGATGATGTATCCGGTATGAAGTTCATCCTTCAATTCTTTTATTTTATGTAAGGTTCCATAGTTCCACGAAGAAATTGTGCATTGGTTTTCAAAATCATACTCCTCGATTAAGCTGACAAGCTTCTCCTCCAGTTCCTGCTCGTGTCCATGTATCTTAACCTCGATATTCAGAAGAATTTTTCCCTTACTTAACTCAAAAGCTTCCCTTAGGGTGGGAATTCCTGCACCGGCAAATTCATTACCGAACCAGGAACCCGCATCCAGATCCTTGATATCCTCATAAGACAGTTCCCATATGGGCTTATTCAGACCGGTGGTTCGCCATAGATTGTGGTCATGTAACAGAACCAAGGTTCCATCCTTAGTCTGCTGAACATCTATTTCAGCATAATCAGCCTGTGATTCAATGGCACTTTCCAGCGAGATCAAGGTGTTCTCCGGTGCAACAATCGAATTACCGCGGTGAGATGTAATCCGGATCCCGGTCAGTGCCTCCTTTAGACTATAAGAGTCATTCCTGACCGTAAGGTAAAGGTTCAACAGGCCCGCAAAGGACAGGACCAGCAGAGTCAGTATAGCTGCCCGCCTAATGTTTTTGGATCGGAGGGGATCCGGATCCGTCTGTTCCAGGATCTGTTCCTTGTGAGGTGATAGGCAGAGACCTTCCCGATAATTACAAAACATCGTGGATATGATATTGAAATTAATAATAAAGCATACAGTACTGAAAATAATATTGAAGTAAGCTGTTACCTTGGGGTAATAGGATAGGAATACTGAGATGACGATATTCTTCTCGGCAAAAATATATACCAGCATAGCTGTTAGAATCAGAATGGAGAAGTATAGCAGGAGAAACAGCAGGGCCATGAGTAAATTCGTCAGGAAAAGGGTCAGAAGGGTCCGGAGGGTATTCCCTTTCATGAGCTTCTTAGAAGCCTCCAATCCTTTCGTGAAGCTCATTCGCTCATGTATGCAGAAATGCAGCGTAAATAATCCCCGGAAGACGATAAAACAAATAAATATCAGGAACAGAAACAACAATCCACGGACAAATATTGCGTCAGGGTAGCCACCCGGCATATGGTCCTTCAAATTAAAATGCAATAGGATACTGACTAAAACCGGGGAATTCATGGCAACATACATAAGCAGGGCAAAAAAGGGAAGCAGGAGATTGCCCGATAAAACGCTTCGAAGTGCCTTGAATAGACCCAGAGCAAGAATGCGAAGGAAGTTCGGTCTCTTCTGCATGGGCTCATAGCAGCAGTATTGAAGATGGGATGTCATCATAATAAGCAAGAATATGGAAAACAGGATGAGGAATGTGGAAAGCATCAGGATGGCCGGAGGGTATCGAAGAAAGCTAAGGATATTCTTGTCCGTAAGATAACTATGGCCCCAAAGGCCCAACACGTAAGAGATCAGAACACTGATCAGCGGAACGACCAGCAGAAGAAAGAGGATGGTAAAGAATATCTGAAGCAGGAACAAGGGTTTGTTATGTGCATTCATAAGTCGGCGGTATAGACGATTTAGTTGTTTCATTCCGGTTTCCTCTTTTTATCGTAATAATAATTATTATAATCAACATATGGGATTTATGCAATCTGTCCCTCTGATGGTGTAAAAAATATTCGTTTTAGTATTAAGAAAACATAAGTTGATTTTATGTATTATTGTGCTAGAATGGAGATATTCCAGTTATTAACTATAGAAGGGAGCTGTAAGCTTGACGGAGTTATTGGTCAGATTATTTATAAAAAACAAGGACAAAGTGGAAAATTCCCGGGTACGTACGGCCTATGGCATTCTTACCAGTATCGTCGGAATTATATGTAATGTAATCCTGTTCGGAACTAAACTGACTGTGGGACTGATCATCAACAGTATCTCTGTGATGGCGGATGCGTTCAATAATTTATCCGATGCGGCGTCCTCCATCATCAGCTTCTTCGGTGTCAAGCTGGCAGGAAGACCTGCTGATAAGGAGCATCCCTTTGGCCATGGAAGATTTGAATATATTGCAGCGCTTGCTGTTTCCTTTTTGATCCTTCAGGTGGGGTTCTCCCTGTTCAGGAGCTCATTTTCCAAGATACTGAATCCGGAGAAGCTAACCTTCAATCCATGGCTGACCGGTATTCTGTGTCTGTCCATACTTATTAAGGTTTGGCTGATGCTCTTCAACCGGAAGCTGGGGATCCGTATCAATTCCTCGGTTATGAAAGCAACTGCAGCTGATTCCCTGGGGGATGTCCTCGTTACGACCGCTACTGTTATTTCCACTATTATAGCCGGCTTGACCGGATGGATGATTGATGGGTATATGGGAACCATCGTATCTATCTTTGTCATGATTGCCGGCATCCGGATCGCAAAGGATACCCTGGAGCCTTTACTGGGACAGGCAATAGACCGTGAAGTATATGAGAAGCTTACGAATATGGTAGAAAGTTATGAGGATATCGTGGGTACCCATGATCTGATTATTCATAACTATGGTCCGACTCACCGAATGGCTACTATTCATGCAGAGGTCCCCAACGATATCAATTTTGAGAAGGCTCATGAAACGATTGACCGGATAGAACGGGATGTATTAGAGAAGTTGGATATCTTCCTGGTCATTCATATGGATCCTGTAGAAGTGAATGACGCAATGATTCTGGAGAAAAGGGAATTGGTCATCAATGTTATATCTGGACTGGAGCCTAAGGCGGCGATCCATGATTTTAGGATCGTAAAGGGTGAGCTGCAGATTAACCTGATATTTGATCTGGTGCTTCCATATTCCTATAAGAAGGAGACGGAGCAGAGGCTTCTCTCTAAAATCGTGGAAGAGTTAAGGAAGCAGGATTCCAGATATAACTGTGTGATAACACCGGAGAATTCCTTCGTGGCAGAGGAGTAGCCGGGAATTCCTGCGTGGCAGAGTAGTTGCCGGGAAGTCCTGCGTGGCAGTGTACTTGCCAAGAGCTCCTGTGTGGCTGAGGTGCTGCTAAGAATGGCTGCGTAACAGAGGGCCTAGGAGTATAGAGAACTTCGAATAGGGGGGCTTGAACAGATGGTGATTGATTTTCATACACACATCTTTCCGGATAAAATCGCTAAGAAGACGATTGAGTTCTTGGAACAGGAGGGGAATGTTAAGGCTGCTACTGATGGCACGCTGACAGGACTCTTAAGCTCCATGAGGAAGAACGGAATTGACCTCTCTGTTGTAATGCCGGTTGTGACAAAGCCGGAGCAGTTTGATACTGTGAATGCTTATGCAGCTGAGATAAACGGTAGGGACGGCATTCTCTCCTTTGGAGGAATTCATCCGGATACACAGGATTACCGAAAATACCTTGATACGATTAAGGAGCTAGGGTTACCGGGAATTAAGCTTCATCCCGACTATCAGAGGACCTTCGTGGATGATCCGAAGCTGGTTAGAATCATTGATTATGCATCAGAGCTGGGATTGATTGTCCTGCTTCATGCGGGAATGGATATCGGCCTTCCCGACCCGATTCACTGTACACCTCAGAGAACCGTCCGAATGCTGGAACAGCTTGACCGTCCGGAAGCAAAGCTGGTCCTCGCTCATACCGGAGGATATCAGCTTTGGGATGAGGTCGAGGAGCTTCTCGTTGGCAGGAGCATCTGGTTTGATATCAGTTTCTCCCTGGGACGGCTTGCCGAAGATCAGTTCCTTAGGATCGTTCAGAATCATGGAGCAGACCGTATCCTGTTTGCCAGTGATTCCCCCTGGGATGGACAGGGAGTTACCCTGGAACGGTTCCAAAGACTAGGGCTGCCGGAGGAGGAAGCAGAATGTATCCTGCACAGGAATGCACTTAATCTGCTGGCTTTGGAGCACATATAAGGGGTGGCAGAAAATGGTTTGAAAAAAATGAAATTTGTACTTGATAATTAATTTCGTATGGGTTATAATATCATTCGTGGCGGTTGAAACACCGGACAAACCAAATACCTAGGGGTATCGCCAAACGGTAAGGCACTGGACTCTGACTCCAGCATCTTAAGGTTCGAATCCTTATACCCCTGCTATAAAAATGAAGTCGTAGGACTTCATTTTTTGTTGCCTATAAGTCTAGGTAAAGGAAGTTAGGTGCGGGATCCATTATCCTATCGGGAAAATATTTTATGCTGATAATAAATAACATTAATTGACAAAATTATTGATTTCAGTATAATGAATCATAGCAGCAGGAAAAAGTAGGAATGGAGACTATTTATGAAAATTGCGGTTTGTGACGATACCAAGGCATATCGTGATAGTATTCATACTCTATGCAAGGACTACCTACAGGACCGAAAGACAGAAGGAGAAATTGTCCTGTTTACTTCAGGTGAGCAATTTTTATCCTATACAGGAGAAATCAATCTCTTGCTGCTTGATATCGAAATGGACGGGCTGAATGGGATAGAGGTAAAGGAACAGCTTCAGAAGAACCGGCAGGATATCATTATCATCTATATCACAAATCATAAGCAGTTTATGCAGGATGCCTTTGGAAGACAGGTCTATGGTTTCCTGACCAAGCCGGTGCTAAAGGAAAAGTTCTATAAACTGATGGATCAGGCGATGAGGGAATATGATGAGAATTTCGTTGTTTCTACAGAAGACAGGCAGTCTCCCTTTGTAAAAGCAAAAAATATCCTATATATCAAGGCAGAGGATAAATATACTATTCTAGTGACTCCGGAAAAGGAATATCTGATCAGGAAAAACATGACGGAATGGGAAACCTGTTTTTCCGGGCGGAATTTTTGCCGTGTACATAAATCCTATATTATTAACCTGGAGCATATAAAACGGGCTGCGGGGAATGTTCTTCTGGATAATGGTACAATAATTAAGATCAGCAGGAGCAGGGCACAGAAGTTTAAGGATCAGTATATGGATTATTTAAGAAGAAGGGTTGTATGATTTGGACGATTCGGCAGAGTTATTTTATATAATACTAACTGAACATCTGGAATTTATGAATTCCCTTCTCGTTATGGCAGGGATTCTTTCCTGTAGGCTGAGAAAGGCGATACTGCCTTATGTGTTTGCATCAGGAGCCGTTACACTGCTGCTGGCCTTTATGGTGCTGAACGGCTATGGGAGCAACCTGCCACCGTTATGTCTTATCCTGGAATTTATCCTCGTTTGGAGTCTCGTGAGAGAATCCTTTCTTAAGAAAACCATAATGTATATCATGGCTTACATCTTCAATTATGTCATAGGTACTCTCATCTCTTCCCTGCTTTCTATATTGCTCGACCGTAAGGAATCGTTTTTCTGGGATACGTATCAATGGCGAATCCTGATCATCCTGATTAATATCTGTATCGTGATTGCAGTCTCCTTCCTCTTCCGGTATTTTAGAAAGGATGGATACCCCTGGATCAGAAACGTTTCCTTCCGATATCTGGCTTTAGGAATACCGGGACTTCTCTGCTGTGCGCTTGTCGTAGCCTTTGTACAGATGTCGCGGGCAGAGGATCCTGTCAATCATCTTTTTGATAAGGTGGCTGTTATCAGTGTAACCCTGGTCTGTATCATTTACAGCATTGGTACGGTATTATTCATCTGGGTTAGTGATACGAGAAAGAATTATCAGCTTCAGAACCAACTGAAGGATAAGTATCTGAATATTCAGAAGAGCTACTATAAAAACATTCTGGAGAATGATCAGGAGCTAAGAAGATTTAAGCATGATCTGAGGGCTTATATCGGCTGCATGAGAGTACTGGCAGAGCAGCAGAAGTACGAAGAATTAACCAGATATATCACTGAGGTTTCATCGGAAGTGGATGGACTGGTTTCAGATAGAATCCATTGCGGCAATGATATCGTGGATGCCATGTTAAGCTACATGGTACCGATAGCAGAAAAGGAAGGATTTAAGATCACCCTCGACGGAATGTTGCCACCGGAGCTTAGTGTGACTGATATGGACTTATGCACGATACTGAGTAATACCATAACTAATGCAATAGAAGCCTGTAGGGAGCCGGAGCTGAAAGAAACTAAGACAATCGGAATAACCGTCGGAACAAAAAATGATACCATATACATGTTAGTCGAAAACCCTGTCAGGATGGCGGTGGACTTAAATCTCCTGGGGAAGGGAACGACGAAAAGCGAGAAGAAGAACCATGGATTTGGAGTCCGGAATATTCTTGAAGCTGTGGAACGAAATCATGGCCATGTCAGATTCAATAATACGGAGGGCAAATTCCAAGTGGAGATAATCCTACAGCCCTCTCCATTCACGACATAAATTTGCATCTCACGACAAGAAAATTGTAGCGCCCCCTGACCTATGATATGAATAGGTTAAGGGGGCGATTATTATGATAATGGCATTTGGGTTTTATGATTTAATTAAGTGGATCTTTGGAATCAAGTAACCTACAGTGGGGAATAGTCGCGAAGGCTTTAAAGCCTACACGAGCATAGAAAATTACCAGAGTAAGCTTGCTTGCATCTGGTAATTTTTTGCGAGTATAAGGCTTAGCCTAAGCTAAGCCATGCGCAGACCCGCGCACGAGGATTTGCGAAGCAAATTCGAGTGTGCGCTAGGCTTTAAATATACGTTTAGCATAGGGGAGGAAGGGTATGGTCGTCAAGCATCTGGAAATTAACAAAATCGATGTCTATGACAGTGAATTGCCGGTATTTCTTATTACCAACACCTATTCCGGGTGGCATATACGTTTTGGTATCTATGAGACAAAATACCTTCTCCAGGCATTGCATGAGCAGGAACTGGCAGAAGCATTACAGCCTAAGCTTGAGGATGAGCTGCCTGACAGCATCAAAAAACAGCTGGACCATAAATTTGAGGAGTGGGGGTTTCTGCATTCCCAATCAAATTACATTGATACCGTGCAGGAGAGAGCACTGGCTATCTATCAGCGGATGAAACTATTCTTACGTAAGTAATATGATCTATAACTGATCTTATGCGGTAGATTTACCGATCCGGCAGGAGCTCTGCCAATCAAACACCTTCTGTAATATTTCCATATGCTTGTAAGTACATGTGTATTTTTCAGGGAAAATATAGTAAAATTAAGGAGAAAGAATTTGAGAAAAGGAAGGTGTAGGATTCGTGGGTGAAGAAGACATCAGAGAAGAGAGATTATATCGGATCGGGCAGCAGGAGGTATCGCTCCTTAATATTGATCTGAAGGGCAGGATCCTTGATATCGGAGGCGGAGGGGAAGGAGTGATCGGCCGGATCTATAAGGACCGGGTAATCGCAATAGATCCGAATAAACAGGAGCTGGAGGATGCACCGGAGGGTCCCTTGAAGCTGGTAATGGATGCGAGGGTGCTTTTATTCCTAGACGGCTCTTTTGATACGGTGACCTCTTTTTTTACTATGATGTTCATCCCAAATGCTTACCATGATCAGATCTTTCAGGAGGCTTACCGTGTACTTAAGCCAGGTGGAGAATTTCATCTTTGGGACGCTACTATCCCGCCCTATGACAACGGACCGAAGGATATCTATGTAGTTCCTCTAAGCATTAAACTTATGGAGGAAACTATTCATACAGGATTTGGGACAAGATGGAGGGATAAGCTTCAAAGTATGGAGTATTTTCAGGATATTGCCCGGAGGATCGGATTCGAATGCAGCATCGCTGATACAGAGGGAGTGTTACTGAGGCTGATATTCAAACGTAAGCAGCAGTAAGATATATTTCCATGGTCGAAGTTCCGGCCATATGCTATAATTTACAGGACGGCCGCTAAGCCAGATCCTGAAATTATCAATGTATGAGACAGTGCAGACAGTTAGCCGTGGCCGGACCTAAATAAGCGGAATATACCGGGATAGAAGAACAGGGGAGTACGATGAGATTAATACATACTTCGGATTTACATATCGGTAAGAAGGTAAATGAGTTCTCCATGATTGAGGACCAAAAGCATATCCTACAGCAGATTTTACATATTATTGATGAGCATAAGCCACATGGAATCCTGATTGCCGGGGATGTCTATGACAAGGGAATTCCCAGTGTCGAAGCAGTCATGCTTTTTGACTGGTTCTTGACTGAGCTTTATCAGAGAGGGCTGGAGGTGTTTCTGGTCAGTGGCAATCACGATTCCTCGGAAAGGATCGAGTTCGGTGGCAGGATTCTTGGTGATACCCGGATTCATATCGCGGGAACCTATCAGGGAAAGCTGGAGAAGGTTACATTAACGGATGAGCATGGCCCCTTGCAGGTCTATCTGCTGCCCTTTGTAAAGCCTGCTCTGGTCAGACGCTTTTATCCCGAGGTGGAGACCTATCAGGAGGCAGTGGAGACAATCATTAGAAACGGAGAGTTGGATACATCTGCGCGGAATATACTGGTTGCCCACCAGTTCATCACCAGTGGGGATACACAGCCCGAGCAATGCGATTCTGAAACCATCTCAATCGGAGGCTTGGACAATATCGATGCCTCTGTCTTTAAAGACTTCGATTATGTGGCACTGGGACATTTGCACGGTCCGCAGAGGATAGGAAGGGACACGGTCCGTTATGCGGGCTCTCCTTTAAAATACTCCTTCTCGGAGGCCCGGCAGACGAAGTCTGTTACATTAATTGAGCTGGGGATGAAATCAGAAGTGAGTTATACGAAGCTACCGCTCCTTCCGATTAGGGATCTTCGTGAGATCAAGGGCCCGATCCATGCACTGACAGATCCGAAGAACTACAGTCAGGCAAATACCCTGGATTATATTCATGCAACACTGACGGATGAGGAGGAGATTTATGACGCGATCGGAAAGCTCCGCAGCGTCTATCCCAATATCATGAGATTGGACTTCGAGAACAGCAGGACCGCCTGGAATGCTGAGGCACTGTTAGCTGCTGCGAAGGTAGAGGAGCGGAGCTCTCTCGAGCTGTTTGAAGAATTCTATGAAAGCCAGAATAATCAGCCTATGAATATAGAACAAAGAGCCATTATGCTGAAGATCTTCGAAGAAATGGAAGGTGATGCACTATGAAGCCGATTAATCTGGTAATGAGCGCCTTCGGGCCGTTCCGTGGAGTGACTGAGGTACCCTTCTCCGAACTGGGAACTGCCGGTTTGTTCCTGATCAACGGGGATACCGGTTCAGGTAAGACCACCTTATTCGATGCAATTTCCTTCGCTCTCTACGGGAATGCCAGTGGTGAGAACAGGACCGCGGATTCCTTCCGCAGCGATTATGCAGAGGAGGAAGAGGAGACCTACGTGGAGCTAACCTTTCTCCATCACCACCGGGAATATAAAATACAACGCAATCCCAGCTACTTAAGGTCGAAGAAGCGGGGCAGCGGCACTACGGAACAGAAGAATAATGCCACCTTAATCCTTCCCGACGGAAGGGTAATCAGCGGCTATGCCCAGGTGACCCAGGCAGTAACTGAGCTTCTGGGGATTGATTGGAGGCAGTACAAGCAGATCTCCATGCTTGCACAGGGTGAATTCCTACAGCTGCTGACAGCAGGAAGCGATGAACGGGGAATGATCTTCCGTAAGGTATTCGGAACACAGCAGTTTGCCTATCTTCAGCAGAGATTAAAAGAAATGGCGGGAAAGCTTAGGCATCAATGTGAGGACACGGACCGAGGTATCCTGCAATACTTAAGCGGTATTGCCTGTGGTAAGGAAAGCATCCATAAAGCGGCGGTAGAAGAAAGTATCAAATCCGGAGATATCAATCAAGTTCCTAAAATGATGGAGCTGCTGAAAGAAATATTGGATGCGGATCAGAACCTGTATGATGAGATGAAGGTTGAAAATGATCATATTAAGAAAGAGCTGGATAAACTAACCGCAGAATACTCCCTGGCAGAACAATTTAACCGGATGTTCGCAGAGCTTCGGGAAGCAGAGGAGGAGTATCAAAAGCTTACCAGGGCAGCAGAACTGATGGGGAAGGAAGAGGAGCGAATCTTAAGAGGTGACAAAGCACTTCATTCCGTTAAGCCCGTCGAGGATGCATATTTAAGACTTATTAAGGATTTAAAGGACCTGGAGGAAAATATAGAGCGGGAAAAGGCTGAGATGTGCAGACTCCAGTCCGACGAACGCAGGCTTCGGGAGGAGCTTAAGGCAAAGGAAAGCTACAAGCCCAGGATAGAAGAGCTGAAGAAGGAAGTTAACCGACTGGAGGAGGAAACGATCAAACAGGATGCCATCCTCACCCAGGAAAAGCAGCGTATCCTGATGGAGGATAAGAAGCAGGCCCTTGAGAAGCTGATCAGCGATCTGATTCAAGGCAAAGAGGAGCTACGGCAGGAACAGGCTTCGAAACAAGCAGAGCAGGAGCAGGCTGCGGATTCTGGGAAAGCTCTGGCAATCTGCGAAGGTCTTCTGGAGAAGTCTAAGAAATACATAGAGCAGGTTCAGAAGCTTCTGAAGGATATTGAGATAATAAAAACGGAACGGGAAATGTACGAAGCTTGCACGGTGGAATACAGATCGGCAGAGGGAAATTATCTTGAAATGAGCAGGACCTTCGCGGAGATGGAGGCTTATTTCTATCGGGAACAAGCAGGTATCATGGCTGCTTCACTCGAGTCTGGTAAGCCCTGTCCGGTCTGTGGTTCGACAGAGCATCCCCATAAGGCGGAATTAACCGAAGGGGCACCCAGTGAGGAGAATTTAAACCGAGAGAAGCGTATACTTGAGAAAGTACGGGAACAGCTGCTGTCAGCCGGAAGTAGGTGTGAAGCACAAAAATCCAGGGTAGTAACGTTGGAAAAAGCCTTAATTGAGAACGCGAGGCCACTGCTGTCCGGTGCGAGTGAGGATGGGATAAGTACTAAGCTGAATGCTGATGACGAAGTTGCAGGAATCTCCGGGATGGCCAGGCAAAAGCTTACTGAGACGGAGCAGGATATTTATGAGCTGGAGCAGAGAAAGAGGAAGCTTACAGAGGAGGTCCGCCGGAAGGAGCTGAATGCAAAGAGACTTGCAGAGATTATGGTGGAACTGCAGACTTCCGAGGAGAGCATATCGGTCCGGAGGGAAGAGCTAAGTACTGTTATTGTTGAATTGAACAGGTCCATCGGGACAATCCAGGGTCTGAAGAAGGATCTCAGGTTTACGACGAAGGAGGAAGCAGAGACTGCCATCCGGGAGATGAAGACGGAGTGGGAACAGCTGCAGGAGCAGCTTAATTCTGCGGAGGCTGCCTTACGAAATTGTGAGCTGCTTCTCGGTAAGACCAATGCAGTCCTTACTGATAATAATAACAAGCAAGCCATAAAAGCTAAGGACTGTAACCGGGCAAAAGAACTTTTTGCATGTAAGCTGCTGGACTGTGGTTTCCGGGAAGCCGGACTGGCTGATGAAGCAGCTTATCGGGAGGCGCTGCTTACGGAAGAAGAGCTTAATACCCTGAAGAATACCGTTGATACCTATCATAGGACCTTGGAGGCCTTAAAAAACAGGATTCTGCAGCTGAAGAAGAATACCGAAGGCCGCGAGGAGAAGGATCTTAACCAGCTATTTTCCGCAAGAGAGGAATGGAACCGTAAATATAAGGAGGTTGGAGATCAGCTGAGCCTGATCTTCAGCAGAATGAAGAATAATGAAGTGATCTACCGGAAGGTGGGAGAGCAAAACAGACAGCAGGAGAAGCTGCGCAGGGAATATCTTATGATCAGCGGGTTATCCCGTACGGCATGCGGAGAACTGTCAGGTAAGAGTAAGCTTGCCTTCGAGCAATATGTCCAGGCCTTTTACTTCGAGAAGGTGATTCACGAGGCTAACAAACGTTTCTATCAGATGTCGAACCACCAGTATGTTCTTCAGAGGAAGAAGGATGCCACGGACCTAAGAAGCTCAGCTGGTCTGGAGCTGGAGGTTATGGATTACTATACCGGTAAGGCCAGGTCCGTCAAGTCCCTGTCTGGAGGCGAATCCTTCAAGGCAGCACTTTCCCTGGCACTGGGGTTATCCGATGTCATACAGAGCTACGCCGGTGGAATCGAGATGGATGCCATGTTCGTGGATGAGGGCTTCGGCTCCCTCGACAGTGATTCTCTGGAGCAGGCAATCGAAACCCTAAACGCACTGACAGCCGGTAACCGGATGGTCGGTATCATTTCCCATGTGGGTGAGCTGAAGGAGAGGATTGATAAGAAGCTCCTGATTGAGAAGAGTATGGAGGGCAGCAGGCTGAAGCTGGTGAAGTAACTGCAATGTGGATCCACAGAAAAAAGGAGTTTTGGCTTCTTCTAACCAGAGGAATCCAAAACTCTTCATTGTGTTTATTGAATGCTTTTAAAACCATTCTCAATAATGCTCCTTGAAAGTGACAGGTAGTCCCCGTCCATGGGAA
Organism: Bacillota bacterium; assembly: GCA_023415595.1. GTDB lineage: Bacteria > Bacillota > Clostridia > Lachnospirales > Lachnospiraceae > Mobilitalea. The sequence continues at coordinate 1,476 of JAEZJW010000094.1, read as the reverse complement.
TATTCTTGTTAGCAATCAGGATAGCAATTCCGTGAACCAGGCCCCAACTGTATAGCAGCAGTTCACTCCGGTTAATATTCTGCTCTGGATAAGCACCGACATATCTGACCAGTGTATCATAGAAGGTCTGGAAGGGATCCTTCTCATCCGGAACATCTTGATCACAATGATATAAGAGCTGCATCTTATCTTTAAAATTATTCAAAAAGAGTAATCTAAGATGCTCGGGGTTTTCTACGAAGAACTTAATATAAGCTACCCCCATCTCGGTCAGCTGTTTCTTCGGATCATCCGGATGCAGCTTTACCGCCTGCTCCAGTGCATCGTTGAAGGCACGCAGAGCTTCCACGGTAATTGCGGCAATCAGATCCTCTTTATCTTTAAAATGGCGGTATGGAGCAGTTTGACTGACGTTGCAGGCTTTTGCCACCTTGCGGAGGGAAAATCCCTCATAACCCTCCTGATCGAGCAGCTGAAGGCCCGTCCTGATCAGTGCTGCTTTCAGATCCCCATGATGATAGCTTTGATTAGGCATAATTCATTCTCCGTTCCTGTGTCGAAAATAAAGCGAAAATTTACTACTATATTATAGCATTTAATGTTGACAAAGTAAACATTGAATGTTATATTGAAGTTAACGGTGTAAACATTGTAAACGATGTAAACATTTCATACATTGATAGGGGGATTAGAATGAAAGCATTAATATTAAGTGATAAGGAGTTCCGGACGGAGGAATTTGGGCAGATCCATTCCTGCGTACTGGATTATCTGGGAGAGAGGGGACTGCAAGCTGAGGAGATTGCGATCGGCAGGGAAGATCTGACCTTCTGCATGGGCTGCTTCGGGTGCTGGATAAAGACGCCGGGGGAATGTGTGATTAAGGATCAGGTCGCTCAGATCAATGAGAAATATGTCAACTCTGATGTGGTAATATACTTATGCCCCGTGGTATTCGGCCAGTTCAGCGCCAATATGAAGAATGCCGTGGATCGTTGGCTTCCGAATATCCTCCCGTTCTTCGAGAAGAGACCGGACGGCTCAACCATCCACCCGACGCGTTATGACAATAATCCGAGACAGATTATGATCGCATATGCTGATTGCCTGGAGGAAGAGGATGCGGGACTTTTTACGGATATCAGTAAGAAACACCGGAATGCGGTAGATATCGTGATTTACTGCGATTCTGCCACGGAGCTTCGGAAGGAGCTGGAGCGAATTCCTTTAAAGAAGGTAGGTGCAATGGTATGAAGGAAAAGAAGTTGGTCGTATTTGTAAACGGAACGCCTAAGATAAAGCCGGAAGAGAGTGTATCTAATCAGCTCATAAGGATCGGTAAGGAATATATGGCTTCCCAGGAGTTAGAATTTTATGAGGTTCAGGTCAGGAAAAGCCTTGCCAATAAGAATTCCGCAGATTTTGATAAGCTGTTAAGGGCGGATGCAATCGTATTTACATTTCCTCTCTATATCT
>JAEZJW010000054.1 GCA_023415595.1 Bacillota bacterium | reverse complement strand
GGGCAGCCTCGATCTGGTTGGACTTAACCCAGCAGGGCTCCATTGCCACAAGGCCATATTCGCCCTGAGAAATCGTGTTACCTCTTGATATTTTACCAGCCATTGAGCCACGGAACTGCTTACGGCGTTTAACTCTCTTCGGCATTAACATTTAAACATCGCTCCCTTCCTTTTTGTTTGTTCTTGTAGGAAGTACTTCACCAATGTAAATCCAAACCTTAACGCCTAACTTACCGTATGTGGTATCTGCTTCAGCAAAACCATAATCGATGTTGGCACGTAAGGTCTGCAACGGAATTGTACCTTCGCTGTAGAATTCTGTACGGGCAATATCGGCACCGCCAAGACGACCGGAGACCGCAGCCTTGATACCCTTAGCTCCAGCCTTCATGGTTCTTGCCATGGTGGATTTCATTGCTCTTCTGAAAGAAATACGGTTCTCAAGCTGGGTAGCAATGCTCTCAGCAACAAGCTGTGCATCTACGTCAGGCTTCTTAACCTCTTTGATCTCCAGATTAAGCTTCTTCTTCGAAAACTTCTGGATCTCTTCCTTTAACTTCTCAATTTCTGAACCCTGTCTGCCGATAACTACGCCCGGCTTTGCAGTGAAAATTATAATCTTTAAGCGGTCAGAGGCTCTCTCGATCTCGATCTTTGAGATGCCTGCGCTGTATAACTTTTTCTTCAGATATTTTCTGATATTGTAATCTTCAACCAGATTATCAGCAAAATCTGCATCAGCATACCATCTGGAGTCCCAATCATTAATTACTCCGACTCTTAAGCCATGAGGATTAACTTTCTGTCCCATTATTACCCTCCTTATCTTTCATTCAGAACTACTGTGATATGGCACATTCTCTTCTCAATACGATATGCAGTACCACGTGCTCTGGGTTGAATTCTCTTCATGATCGGTCCCTGGTTAGCATAACATTCCTCAACGTAAAGCTTCTCGGGATCCATATTCTTAACCTCAGCATTTGCAATCGCTGACTTTATAAGCTTTTCGATTAAGCTTGATGCGTATCTGGGATTATAAGCCAGGATACCAAGTGCTGTCTTAACATCCTTACCTCTGATGGCGTCTAAAACGAAACAAGCCTTCTGAACGGAACATCTTGCATAAGATAGCTTAGCAGAAGCTCTGTTATCCTTAATCTCGTTTCTTTCTCTCTTTATCTGGGATCTATGTCCTTTCGCCATGGATGAAACCTCCTTCCATTCAATGCGTTTGCATTATCTCTTACCAGTTTTCTTTTCGTCTTTACCGTGTCCTCTATAGGTTCTGGTTGCAACGAACTCACCGAGTTTGTGTCCAACCATATCTTCTGTCACGTATACCGGCACATGCCTTCTTCCATCATGAACAGCGATTGTATGTCCAACCATCTGCGGGAAAATGGTAGAACGGCGAGACCAAGTCTTAATAACAGTCTTGTCACCGGTCTTGTTGAGCGCATCTACTTTTTTCAATAAATGATCATCAGCAAATGGTCCCTTTTTAAGTGAACGAGCCATGTATTCTAACCTCCTTAGAATGAATCCCAATCGAATTCGATTTTTAATTCAATTGCCATTAACATTATCATGCTTATTTTAACGCTTTGCCGTCTCTTCTTCTTACGATCAGCTTATTGGACTTCTTATGGTTCTTTCTGGTCTTAAGACCGAGAGCGGGTTTACCCCAAGGTGTAACAGGGCCCGGACGGCCGATACCTGTCTTACCTTCACCACCACCATGAGGATGGTCATTCGGGTTCATTACGGAACCGCGGACAGTAGGTCTGATACCCATGTGACGCTTACGTCCTGCTTTACCTACGTTAATAAGTTCATGATCGATGTTACCAACCTGGCCAACAGTTGCTCTGCAGGTGATCGGAACCATTCTCATCTCACCGCTGGGAAGACGGAGGGTTGCATACTTACCTTCCTTCGCCATCAGCTGTGCGGAGTTACCTGCTGCACGAACCAGCTGTGCGCCCTTACCGGGATATAACTCGATGTTGTGGATCTGAGTACCAACGGGGATGTTCTTTAACGGGAGGCAGTTACCTACTTTTACTTCGGCAGCTTCACCGTTCATCAATGTGGTACCTACGGTCAGTCCGTTGGGAGCAAGGATGTATGCCTTCTCACCATCAGCGTAGTGTAATAATGCAATATTTGCTGTTCTGTTAGGATCGTATTCGATGGTTGCTACAGTAGCAGGAATACCATCCTTTCTTCTCTTGAAATCGATAATTCTATATTTTCTTCTGGAGCCACCGCCCTGGTGTCTTACTGTGATCTTACCCTGGTTATTACGTCCTGCGTTCTTCTTTAAGGAAACAACGAGTGACTTCTCAGGCTTAACTGCTGTGATCTCAGTGAAATCGGAACCAGTCATGTGTCTTCTGGAAGGTGTATATGGGCTATAAGTTTTGATTCCCATGTTTTGCACTCCTTTCAATTTGATGCACCGATGAATGTCCGGCACACCTTCATTGTTTAATTTTTATCCGTGTACTGCCAGGCAGTACGTCTTCTTTATCAGCCCTGATCTATTTTACAGTCCTGAGAAAATCTCGATCTCTGTGCTGTCAGCGGTTAACTGTACAATAGCCTTCTTAGTCTTGGATGTCTTACCGACGGTGTTGCCACGTCTGCGGTTTTTACCCTCTAAGTTCATGGTGTTTACTTTCAGAACCTTGGTTCCGGCAAACATCTTCTCAACAGCTTCCTTGATCTGGTTCTTGGTTGCATCCGGATGAACTGAAAATGTGTACTTCTTGTCTCCCATGGAGTTCATACTCTTCTCAGTTACGATCGGCTTAAGGATTACATCATAATATTTTAAATCTGCCATTATGCGTACACCTCCTCGATTTGCGCTACAGCATCCTTGGTCAATACCACGGTATCATACTTCAGGATGTCGTATACATTAATGGAGTTTGCTAATACTGTTCTTACCTTCGGCAGGTTTCTTGCGGAGAGGGTTACATTCTCATCCTTCTTGTCAAGGATAACAAGTGCCTTCTCTACCTTGAAGTTATCAAGGACTGCCTTCATCTTCTTGGTCTTGATCTCATCAAAGCTGATCTGATCCAGAACAACAAACTTCTCTGCGTTTACTCTGGAGGTCAGGGCTGATTTGATAGCAAGTGCCTTTTCCTTCTTGTTCATCTTGAAGGAATAATCCCTCGGCTTTGGAGCAAATACGACACCGCCACCCTTCCACTGAGGGGATCTGGTTGAACCCTGTCTTGCATGACCGGTTCCCTTCTGTCTCCAAGGCTTTCTTCCACCGCCGCTTACTTCAGCGCGGGTCTTTGCACTCTGTGTTCCCTGGCGCTTGTTTGCAAGCTGCTGAACAACTGCCATATGAACCAAATGCTCATTTATTTCTACTCCGAAGACTGCATCGTTAAGCTCTAAGGTGCCAACATTCTTGCCTTCGATATTGTAAACTGTTACGTTTGCCATTTTTGAATTCCTCCTTTCTCAAAGCTCTAGTTTGCCTTCACTGAATTCTTCAGCATTACTAAGGATTTCTTCGGTCCGGGAACTGCACCCTTCACCAGGATGAGGTTCTTC
>JAEZJW010000015.1 GCA_023415595.1 Bacillota bacterium | reverse complement strand
AGCCCGAGAAGGCGGGGGATTACCTGTACGGGGGTTATACCCTGCGCTTCGCTCCCCTCTCCGGGAGCACGGACCCGAAGGGATGGACCGGAAAGCTGTCCGATCAGGGAACGCTGAACACTTCGTTTACCATTCTCGGACATATGCAATCCGGTTCCCCTAATCGGGTAGAATTATACGCACCCGGCGAGGATACTCCTACCCTGACAGTTCCCTTCAAGGTCTCCTACCCTACCACGACGATCCTGCTTAAGAGTACCGGCGAGAAGGAGATACTTCCAACTGCTCCACCTGATGAGACAGATACCGATCTTCCTGCCGATACGGCTGAATATGCCTGGGTGCTTGTGGATACAGTGAATTATGACGGTAAGGATTATGTAAATGAAACCAATAGTGGCGGAATATACGAAGTGAGCGCAAGCTCCGCTCCCGGAAGCTACAGTTATACCTGGAAATACCTCGGCGAAACCGATACCTATTATGATCCGCCGATTCTGAACGGGGAAAACAGCACCACCACCTGTACCTTCTCGGTGCCTCCATCCGTTATAAAAGGCGGTGAAACAGTCACTTTGTCCATGAATTTGTCCTTCGGATCCCAGAGTCTTTCCTATTACACCGATAAGGCTGCTGCTTCAGCCGATTTTGATGAATGGGATACGGAGCCAGGCTATTCCTCAGGCGCTTCGATCTCCTTTACAAACAAGGAAGGAAAGGACTATTTCTCGATTGATACGTATGAAACAGTCCAGGTATTCTCTGTTAGTGAGACTCTGACAGCCTCTGCCCCGACTGGACAGAAGGAAGGGGATAAGATTGCACTGAGGACCTTATTCCATGGAGCAAAGCAGGGAACCAGCTACATCTATGAATGGAAGCCGATCTCTTAAGCACCTAACGACTCGCTTATCTCTTTGGAATTCGCTTGTAATGCAACGTTTTATAAGATATTATTAGAGACATAGCAGGATAACCAAACAAATCAACGAGGGAAAAATATGAATTCAGATCACAACATAAACGGGAATGAATCAAAGCATCAGAGGCGAATCCGTTACAGCGGCACTCACCCAAAGACGTATAAAGAGAAGTATAAGGAACAACAGCCGGAGAAATATGCCGATACCGTGGCTAAGGTAATTCAGAAGGGAAGCACTCCTGCCGGAATGCATCTTCCCATTTGCGTCAAAGAAATATTGGAAATTCTGCAGATTACACCTGGACAGTCCGGTTTGGATGCAACACTTGGTTATGGGGGCCATACCTTAGAGATGCTTAAGTGCCTCGATTCAAAGGGGCACCTGTATGCAATTGATGTAGATCCTATCGAATTACCGCGTACAAGAGAGCGTTTGGCGCGCCTGGGTTATGGTCCGGAGATTTTAGATGTCAGACAGATGAACTTCTCTGATATAGATCAAATCTCATCGGAAGTAGGGCCCTTTCAGTTTATATTGGCTGATTTAGGGGTTTCTTCAATGCAGATCGATAATTCAGACCGGGGATTTTCCTTTAAGTATGAAGGTCCACTGGATTTAAGGCTTAATCCGGAAAAGGGAGAACCCGCTTCGAGCCGTCTGAGGAATATGTCTTTTGATGAGCTGCAGGGTATGTTGATAGAAAATGCCGATGAGCCCCATTCCGCTGAAATCGCCCGTGCCATTGTAACCAAACTAAAAAAAGGCGCCAAAATATCAACCACTACAGAGCTTAGGGATATTATAACGGAAGCCTTAAAAAAGATACCTAAAATCAGTGAAGAGGATATTAAAAAATCCTGCCAGCGGTGCTTTCAGGCATTACGGATTGATGTCAATGATGAGTTTGAAGTGCTGGATAGTTTTCTGGAGAAGCTTCCCGATGCTCTCGCGAAAGGAGGACGGGTCGCCATTCTTACCTTCCATTCCGGAGAAGACCGCCGTGTTAAGAAATCCTTTAAATATTTCTTAAATCAAGGCATCTATAGCGAAATAGCACCTGATCCAATCCGTCCATCGGCAGAAGAATGTTACAGTAACGGACGTGCCCGTTGTGCTAAGTTGCGTTGGGCAGTCAAAGCATAACCATGAAAGAATGCGCAGCTGGCAAGCTGCGTATTTTCGTCCCATCATATCTCTATTGTCTTTTTGATATATACTATTTACTTTTGTATTTAATTGCCAAACCTTTCAGAAAGTTTCTGGCATACCTATCACCACATTCCTTATAATTGCGTTGTCCTTCTCTTCGTAATACAGAACTCAACTCACTGTTTGACAAATTTACGCCAGCTGCTTTTAGAATATCAAGCATATCCTCACTTGTAAGTGAAAGCGCAATCTTTAATTTCTTCAGTAAGATGTTATTTACATGTTTATTTTCTTTTATCATAAAAGCTTGTTTTTCCGGCTTACCTGGTTCAGGTTCCTGCTTACCCCGCTTGAGAAGAATAAAACCATTCAAAAAAGACTCAATCATGAAGTTATTACATTTTTTCATCTCATCATTGGCGACAAATTCATCCTCTGAATCTATATCACTGCCTTTTTTGGGCTTCAAAAGCATTCGCTGCAAATCTTCTCTCGTTACTGTAATACCGCCGAGTTTAAATATGTCGAGCATATCTATATCTTTCATGTCCAAAGCATATCTTAATCTGATCAATATATCGTTATTATTCATTTTATCCCTTCTTAATATAAAATTGTGTATGCCCGAATCACTTAGGGTGGACAGTTACGAATGGTTTACAGCCTCAAATACCCTGGCAGCCGAGGCTTTATCCATATCATTTAAGCGCCTTTGATATTCTTCCCAGTCATCCATATGTTCTATGCTCTTTTTAAATAGGATGGTCTCCAGTTTCTTTCTGATTTCATGAATATTTTGATATCTACTGCTGCCGGGATCATTCTTAAGCAAATTAAGAGTAAGACCTAACGCTTCTGATACGCTGTCCTTATCATATTGTTTGCTCAGTGCTTCTTCCATGGAAAGGAAGGTCTCACCCGTAAGGTTGCCGTCCTTCTCCAGCCCTTTTCTGATCAGGGATTTGGTGTATCCTATGATGCAATGATTCCCCTGACATTTCCCACAGGTTCCCTCACCCAGGCAGATTTTATTGATATCCTTCTCAGCCTGCCGATAATAATTATATAACTCTCTAGATTTTACTCTAAATAAAGATTCTATCCCAAGCCTGCTTCTTCTGATCATCGGTCTGATCAATAGGAATAGCAGGACCGATATCACCGTAATAAAAATCGCAACATTCTGTAACGTGATATACCTGTCAGGCACGGTTTGATAGAGCTTTGATACACCAAAGAACATAAACACTGCCGATGCTATTAACTTAATTGCATTTTCAGGTATTTTATCTCCGATCTTCTTACCGATGATAATGCCTATTCCACCGGTGGCAATCATCCCTAAGACGGTTCCGCATAATATCAATACGGGGTAGGCCGCATCCGTAGCTAAGGTAATCGCTGTCAGCTGTGTCTTATCACCCAGCTCTCCGATAAAGAAGGCCAAGGCAACCGTAACAACCGGGCCGGACTTCGCTTTGTGCTCTTCCTCCTTCTCCTCCCCATCCTCGGACTTCAGGGTCCAAAGTGAGAACCCGACGAAGGCAAACCCTGCTATGATCTGGATCGTATTAATCGGAATAAAGCTTGACAGATAGCTGCCTAACATAACCGCTAATCCGTGATTTAGGAATGCACCGAAGAAAATACCCAGCAACACCTTTTTGACAGGATATCTGGTCGCAAAAGCCATTGCCAGTATTTGAGTCTTGTCCCCCATTTCTGCAACAAAAATTAGAGCAAACGCCTTAATAAGTTCCTGTAACATTGTCTTCCACCTCGTAATTTTATTTTTATCTGCAAAAAAGCGGGACAGATAGATTAATAAACCATTCTGAATGGCTTACTAATCTAAAAGTCTCGCTCCTTTAAGTAATTCTTAAAGTAAATAAAACCAGGATCTCTCCAGTATGTTGATTTTATTTTGGTTAGCCCACAGCTACTCCCCTTTAGAACTATCCATAATCTATCACATATCATCATGAATGTCAACAGGTCTGGTCATAGGGAGCACACCAATTGAAGGAATTGTGTGATATATTATAATAGGGTTTTGGTTTGGAGATTACTTCAAACCAAAACCCTCATTTAGATTAAACATTGCTTACTCTATTTCTATGAAGCATACTTAGAGCCTTCGTCCTTCCGAACGAAAGGAAGGGGATAAGGATTATTTAAAATAGATTATATTGCTATTATACTGTGCTCCGTCCCATTCCGTATAAGACAGCTTCTCTCCGGATGGACTCCAAACAGTGCTGAAGCCCTCCATATCCACTGCAATCTGGGTCGGCTCCCCGGTCAGCATATCATAAACATATAGACTTCCTGAAGTGGTATTATTCTCATCCACCTTTATCTGATAAGCGATCCTCCGCTGATCCGGTGACCAGGAAACACCGTTCAGCTGGGCTCCTTCCGCAATGGTAACTTTATCTCCGCTGATGAGGTCATAGACCAGCAGGGTATTCTTCGCACCCTTCGATTGTAATATCAGCATTTGCTTCCCGTCAGGAGAAGGAAGAATGCCATAAACCTGCTCCAGGTTAAGGCTGACCTTTTCCTTGGTATTCAGATCCAGTTTCATTAAGGTTCCATCATAGGCTGTATTATAATAAATATTATCACCTATCTTTTCCACCAGATATAAGGATTCCTCCTTCAGCTCATCAATCAAAGTGATTTTACCGGTTCTGTCAGCCAGATAGGCTCCTCCGCTATAGGCAGCCCCTATCACGGTATCATTATCGGCCCATTTCGCAC
>JAEZJW010000210.1 GCA_023415595.1 Bacillota bacterium | reverse complement strand
AATCCCGCACCTGCTTCACGGTTGCAAAGTTTGCTCCCAAGCCTTGCTGCATGGAGGAGATATAGGATTCGCCCCATTTTATATAATTGAAATCGGTTAATACTGCCTGCTGCCTGACAAAGCCCTTCGTATCCACGTTGGCTAAATTATGTGATGTGATATTCAAAGCAGCCTGACTGACATTCAGACCTGTAACTCCGATATATAATCCGCCTAATGAACTCATGAACTCACCTTACCACCTTGTCCCTTACTGCTTTGCATCGAACATCCCTGTTCCGAAAGCCTGTGCATCATAGGCAGATGCACCTTTTGTGTAAGTGTTGTTCCCCGGCGACATCCTTGTACTTTGAATAAAATTCATATTGAATTCTATCATCTCTAGGGATTGTTGTATTAAAGATTTGTTGCGGTCGTTGACATCTGTCAGTCGCTGAACCGCAGATTTAAGATTATCTCGTATCTCAGAAAGCGCCTTTTGTTCCTTAGGCTGCTTGTCCAGTAATTGAATTAATGAAGCCAGATTCATTGTTTCGGCCTTTTTCCCTAATACCGTCTTAATGTTTATCATGACTTCATTTCGTTTACGTTCCATGGAATTAATCCGGTCTACCACCAGCTGTTCCTTTGCTGTAATTTCCTGGAGTGCATTGATGTCATTTCTTACAATCACCTGCGTCTTCTCCATCGCAATCGGCAGCAGCTGCTGATAGCTTTCATATTCCTGCTCCAAGATGCCAATTAATTCATCAATCAAACTTGCCATGGATGTCCTCATTTCCTATACAGGGTTCAGTCACAAAGTAAAGCTTAGTCAAAATAAGCTTCTACCAGCTTCTGTGCCAGTTCCTCGCTGCTGACCTCATAAGTACCGGTTTCCATACGCTGTTTGATCTCGTTCACCTTATCCTCACGGATATCCGAAGTCTGGGCTACGATTTGCTTGGCCACCTGATAATCCTTACCCACCTGTGAAATTTCCAGCTTATCGCTGAAGCTGCCGCTCTTTGTCTTTGAGGTACTCTTCACACTGTTGGTCTGGTATAATTGGCTTACTTTGTTAAATGCATCGATACGCATTCTTTCACCACCTTCTACTGCTAAAACAATAACACAACGTAATATTTCTTTTCTCTATATTATTTATCGGATAAAAATTCTTTTACATTATAGGTGAAACAAAATAATCTCAAACATTTTAATATCAAAATTTGCCATAAAACCTTTGAATTCTCCAACTTAGCTCCAGATCAGCCAATTCAGCAGATATCCTGTAATTACCGCGGCCAGGGTAAAAGGAACACTGATCTTCATAAAGGTCGGCGCGCTTACCTCATAGCCTTCCCTCCTTAAGATGCCAAGCCCGGTAATATTAGCTGAAGCACCAATCGGTGTAATGTTTCCGCCCAGAGTTGCTCCGATTAAAAGTCCAAAGAACAGGAGGTTTGGCTCTATACCCATCTGGGAAGAGATCTCAGCCGTTACCGGAAGCATCGTCAATACATAGGGAATATTATCAATAAAGGCAGAGAACAGCACGGAAGCCCATACAATTAAGGTATAGATCAGAAATATATTATTGTTACTTGCCTTCACGAAAAGATTACCGATATCCGCAACAACTCCAACTTCCGTAATCCCTCCGATGACGATAAAAAGGCCTGTAAGTAAAAGAATCGTACTGTAATCAATCTCTTTGACAGCTTTTGATAAAGCACTGACTTCTCTTGTTTTGATCAGTTTACGAATCAAACCTAAAACAAATAAGGACATGCAGATGATTCCGTTTATAGTACTGGGCTTATATTGATCCGGTACAAAAGAGGCACAGATCATAAGCAGAATGATGCCAACCAGCAAAAATGTAGGAAAATAATCCCTCACTTCGGTTCTTTCCATCGTGTGTATTGTTTGCTTTTCTTTCTTGAAGAGAATTAACAATACCAGCGTAGAGATCAGAGCTCCTACCTCAACCACCCAGAAGATACCTACCCTTCCGTCCACATAGAAGAAATCCAGGAAGTTTAAATCCGCATAGCCTCCTAATAATATGGAGGTGGTATCTCCGACCAGGGTAGCTGCTCCCTGTAGGTTGGAGGATATGGCAATGGCTATAATACTGGGAACCGGTGATATTTTCAGCTTCTTGGAAATGGTCAGTGCAACCGGAGCCACCATTAATACGGTGGCGACATTGTCTACAAAAGCCGAAATAATACCGGCAAACAGCGCCAGGGAAATTATGGCCCATTTAACATTTGGCATGCGTTCAATGATTTTATCGGCCAGTAAGGACGGCATCCTAGATTCAATGAACAGGCCCACTACTCCCATCGTGCCCGCAATCATGAATATGACATTCCAGTCCACAGCAGAAAAAACCTTATTTAGGGGAAGTATACCAAGAACCACAAAGATAGTGGCCGCAGTCAGGGCGATGTAATGCCTGTATTTCGGGTAGGATAAAAGCAGCAGATATGTAACTGCAAATATAATGATTGCTGATGTTTTCATGATTTTACTCCTCTTCTTGTGTATTATTCTCTATGCTTTCCTTTGACTTATCGCTTAACAAACAAATTCCCCATAAAGGGGAATTTGTTTGTTATCCTTATTATTATCCTTAATTCATCATGCTATTTCTGTTTTTTGATTTTTCCTTTAACAACCTTGATCGCTTCCTGAAGCTGGTTATCCTTATCAATTGGTACAGTAACCTTCTTCTGCAGGTCTTCCTTAAGTTCCACCTCAACATCGGGAAGAATTCCGGTACCGTGAATGTTGCGGCCTTTCGGCGTAAAGTACTTAGATATGGTAAGCTTAATCGCTGTACCATCAGAAAGCGGAATAACCTTCTGAACAATACCTTTACCGAAGCTTGTGGTTCCCACGATGGTCCCAAGCTTATAATCCTGAATCGCTCCTGCAAAGATCTCAGAGGCACTGGCGCTGTTACCATTAATAATTACAGCTAAAGGAACACTCAGCTTTTTCGCATCTACCGCATCTTCTTTAAGCCGATTCCCGTATTTATCTTCTGTATACACTATCAAGCCCTTCGGAAGCAGACGATCCAGAATCTTAACAACAGAATCAAGGAGTCCGCCCGGATTATTCCTGACGTCAACAATCAGTCCCTGCATACCGGCTTTCTCAAGCTCATCCACCGCTGCAATAAATTGCTTCACAGTAATCTCGTCAAATTCCGTAATAATGATATAACCGATCTTATCTGCAAGCATCTTGTGCTCTATGGTAGGAACCTTAATCTCCTGCCGGACAATCGTAAACTTTATCGGATCGGTCTTTCCTTCCCGAAGCACAGAGATATTAACCTTCGTGCCCTCCATGCCTTTCATCTTACTGACCACCTCGGACAGATCCACTCCTGTTACTTCCTCGTCTTCCACCTTAAAAAGGATATCACCCGGAAGAACACCTGCTTTATAGGCCGGTCCGTTTTCAAAAGGCTTTACCACTGTAATAATTCCGGTTTTTACATCCTGGCTTACCGACGCACCTATTCCATGATATACACCTGAGGAGCTCTCCATCAGAGCAGTGTATTCCTCCTTGGTATAATAAGTGGAATAAGGGTCTTCCAGGCTGCTCATGAAACCCTTATAGATCCCGTTTGCATATACGGACGGATCCACTTCCTCCAGATAATAATTATCTATTAACGTCTCTAAAAAAGTCAACTTGTCTACGATCTTATCATAAGAAATATCTTCTTCCTTATCGGTTGTTTCTTCGGCATTAACCTCCGGTTTGCTACCGACGTCGGTTTTATCTTCGTCCATATACAAAAGAACAAAACCAACGAATAAGAAAATAAGTACCGCTCCCAAGAGCCCCGACAGAAAGCCGGTCATAAAATTCTTCTTCATATCCGTCCTCCTAATTAACCTTCTAACCGGGCATAGTAACAAAAGTCTGCAGGTCGGCTGCAGTCTTCTGCCATCAGGAACATAGTCACATCCCTGATCTTCATTTTTAATAATCCAGCTGCTCCATATACTTCATGTATTTTACTACCATAAGAGCAATCTTAAAGGTAATCGCATCCTCAAATACACGAAGGTCAAGATTCGTACTCTTCTGTAACTTATCCAGCCGATAAACCAGTGTATTTCTGTGGATGTAAAGCTGTCTGGAGGTTTCGGAAACATTCAGGCTGTTTTCAAAGAATTTATTGATTGTCGTCAATGTCTCCTCATCAAAATCATCCGGTGATTTCCCTTCAAAGATCTCCTTAATGAACATCTTGCATAAGGGCATGGGAAGCTGATAGATTAATCTGCCGATTCCCAGATTATTATAGGCAACCACATTCCTTCCGCTGTAGAAGATCTTTCCGACATCCAGTGCCATCTTGGCTTCCTTATAGGATCTGGATACATCCTTAATCTCATTTACAATCGTACCATATGCTACATGTACCTTCGTCATTGCCTCCGTATTCAGCATATCAAGAATGACCTTCGCTGTCTTATGGAGCTCCTCATAGGTTTCATTCTGCTTTACTTCCTTCACGAGAATAATGTTCTTCTCGTCCACAGCGGTGATAAAATCCTTGGTCTTACCTGAGAAGAGGCTTCTTACTGTCTCAAGGGCATTCGCATCCTTCTCGTTTTTCGTCTCAATAATGTATACAACTCTTCTGGCTTCGGTATCGATATGGAGCTTCTTGGCACGGTTATAGATATCAACCAGGAGCAGATTGTCAAGCAGCAGGTTCTTTATGAAATTATCCTTATCATATCTTTCCTTATATGCAACCAGGAGGTTCTGTATCTGGAAGGAAGCAATCTTTCCAATCATGAATACATCTTCACTGTCGCCCTTCGCTAAAATAACATACTCCAACTGGTGTTCATCAAAAACTTTAAAAAACTGATATCCCTGAATGGCCTGACTGTCAGCAGGAGAGCTGACGAAGGATAAAACCGCATTTTCATATTGGTCTGCATTATCGATAGTTGAGGCAAGGACCTTACCTTCCGTATCCATGACACAGATGTCGATCCGAGTAATTCCTTTCAATCCGTCGATGGTATTCTGTAGTATTTGATTGGAAATCATGTTTTCACTCCCTTTTTCTATATTATATTTCTATATTCTCTTATAATTCATAGATACCGAACATATTTGTTACTATTCTTTTACTGCATGCTTTATTTATTTTATCACCATTTTCGTCAAAAGTAAACTAATTTTATTAAAACTGCATAATTGCTTTCGTACAATAGTATCAATAAAGTCATTCCTCAACTTTGTTTAGCGATAAAACTATGTACTTCTGCACTGTTGTAACACAGGATAAAATAATGTACACTTCATTCATTCCCTATGATCAGCACACAAAAAAGGGAGTACTTTCGTACTCCCTTGTATTCTGATCTTTAGTTTGTGATAACCTGCTCGGTTTCCTTATCGAAGACATGAAGCTTAGCCATATCAAATGCGATCTTTAAGGTATCATCCGGTCTTGCGGTTGTACGAGGATTAACACGTGCGGTGATCTCGAGGTTCTCATCAACGGTGAAGTATAAGAATACTTCAGCACCTAACAGTTCGTATACTCTTACAGTTGCTTCGATTACGCTGTCAGGAGAGCTGTTGATGAACATCTCTTCATCATGGATATCCTCAGGACGGATACCGATGATAACGGTCTTCTCGTTGTAGCCGCCGTCCATAACCTTCTTCGCTTTTCCTTCCGGAAGCTTCAGAGTGTTGTTGCCGAAGGTTACATATGCATCAGCACCCTTCTTTACAACGGTTGCTTCGATCATGTTCATCTGAGGGGATCCCATGAAACCTGCTACGAATAAGTTCTTCGGCTTATCGTATAAGTTCTGGGGAGTATCAACCTGCTGAATAAAACCATCCTTCATAACAACGATTCTGGTACCCAGAGTCATAGCCTCTGTCTGATCATGTGTTACGTAGATGAATGTTGTCTGTAATTTCTGGTGTAACTTGGAGATCTCGATACGCATCTGAACTCTCAACTTAGCATCGAGGTTGGATAACGGCTCATCCATGAGGAATACTTTAGGACTACGAACAATAGCACGACCCATCGCAACACGCTGTCTCTGACCACCGGACAGAGCCTTCGGCTTACGATCTAATAAAT
>JAEZJW010000190.1 GCA_023415595.1 Bacillota bacterium | reverse complement strand
AAATGAACACCGCCACGTCTTATATGGCGGTGTTCGTCATTCACGCTTAGGAATCTGCGTAGCGCTTCTGATAGATTTGCTTATGACAGAGAACGCTATGATAGGAAACGTTATGATTGGGAACGATATTCAATATGGTTCAGCTTCAGATTATCTATCCCAAGAAAACCCTTAATGGCAACACAGATACCACCCAGAAGAATGGAGGTATCCTGCAGCACGGAGGGAACAATGCTGATATAACTGTTCATTCGGCTTTTGAGGCCTTCTTCGATCCGCTCGATCACCTGGGGGAAGAAGATAGTGAAGGAGCTGTTGATTACTACAATATCCGGGTTATAGGCATTCAATATATTATTGATTCCGACGGACATATATTTGATGAACTGGTCCATGATCCGGATAGCATCGGGATCAGTATCTTCATATGCCTTCCTGTACTGTTCGAAGGAGGCTTCTTCCAGACCCTTCAGATCGGCATATTCCTTCAGAAGGACCCGCTCTGACACATATTGCTCGAGGCAGCCATGATTACCACAGGGACACTGCCTGCCATCGATTTCCACAATCGTATGGCCAAATTCCCCGGCTCTGCCGTTATAGCCGGTATAGAGCTGATGGTTTACGATGATACCGAGACCGATACCGGAATGTACACTGATATTTGCAATATTTGCATAATCATATTGGAAGGTCTTCTCTCCGATGACGGAAAGGTTAGCCTCATTCTCCAGATAGATGGGAGTGCCGAAATGTTGTTCCAAGCCCTCGGCGAGATGAAGCCCGGACAGATTATAGTATGGAGTAAAGGATACCTGATTGTTCATCGTCACTCCATGAATACCCAGGGTAATTCCGACCAGACCGTAAGGAGTCTCATCCGAAAGCTTCATGGATTCGATTAATTGTATCAATATGGACAGTAGCTGGGAAGGGTTTTTGGGGGTTTTGATCTGCTTTAGCTTAAGGTCCTCACCGGTCAGATCGGAGACCATTGCCGAGAGGGTATCCACTCCGATATCGATGCAGATGACGTATCCAGCCTTCTTATTAAGGCTTAAAAGAATGGGTTTACGGCCCAGACTAGTGTCATCACTTCCGATTTCGATGACCAGCTTTCTGTTAATAAGATCCTGAACGATAGCTGAAATGGTAGCCTTCGTGAGACCCAGATGCTTGGCTGTAGCTGCCCGTGAGATTACCGCATGATTTATGATAGTTTCCAATACAAGATTGGTATTAATATCTCTGATCAGTTCTTTACTGCCTGTTACCATAACTGTCACCCTTCGTATTCGAATTAATTATTTCTGAATTCCTTATCCTCATTTAAGAATTATGTTAACATAGAATGGAATATTTGGAAAGGGGTAGTTGGGATAGTTTTCTGGAAGAGATGTGCAAGTATGCTGCAAGTATGCTGAAAATATGCTGCAAGTATGTTGAAAATATGCTACAAGTAATGTGTCAAAACATCATGGTGTCTTCGACACCATGGCAAAATACACAAAAAAGCTGTTGAAAAGCAAGCTTTCCACAGGCTTTTTTGTGTATTTAGTCCGTAACAAATCCGTAAGACCGGATCTGTTACGGTTTTGACACAGAGCTTGACACTGAGATTAATACGGATTTTAACACTGAGCTTAACACTGATCATAACTTTATTTTAACACTGATTTTAGCACTGATCATGACACTGTTCTTACTTGACATAACTTGGTCAAATTGATATATTTATGTTATATAGTTTAACCATTAAACAAGATGTAAAAAACTGGCTATATATTTTATTATTGAGGATTGAAAGGAGATTACACAGATGTTGTATATTGGTGTTGATTTGGGAACATCCTCCGTTAAGCTTCTTCTGATGGATGAAGCAGGAGATATCAAAAGTATCGTTACAAGGGAATATCCGTTATTTTTCCCTAAGCCCGGCTGGTCCGAGCAGAATCCGGAGGATTGGTACTCAGCCCTCGTAGATGGCATCAAGGAACTCACCAAGGATTGCAATAAAAAGGATATTGATGGTATCAGCTTCAGCGGACAGATGCACGGCATGGTAATCCTGGATGAGAACGATAAGGTAATCCGCCCTGCAATCCTTTGGAATGACGGACGTACCCAGGCAGAATGCGATTATCTGAATCATGAAATCGGCAGGGGGAAGATCTCCAGCTACACAGCGAATATGGCACTGACCGGCTTCACGGCGCCGAAGCTTCTCTGGGTAAGAAAGCATGAGCCCGAGAATTTCGCTAAGATCAAGAAGATAATGCTGCCGAAGGATTATATTGCTTACATGCTTTCCGGAGTTCACTGCACGGATGTTTCCGATGCTTCCGGAATGCTGTTACTGGATGTTAAGAATAAGCGCTGGTCCAAGGAAATGCTTGACCTTTGCGGCCTGAAGGAAGAGCAGATGGCGAAGGTTCATGAATCCTTCGAGGTAGTTGGAACCTTAAACGCAAAAGCTGCTAAGGAATTAGACCTGCCTGAAACCGTGAAGGTTATTGCAGGCGGCGGTGACCAGGCAGTTGCTGCTGTAGGAACAGGTACTGTTGGCGTTGGCAAATGTAATGTTTCCCTCGGAACCTCCGGCGTAGTATTTATCTCCTCCGAGAAGTTCGCTGTCGATGACCAGAATGCACTTCATGCGTTCTGCCATGCAGACGGCAAATATCACTTCATGGGCGTTATGCTCTCCGCAGCAGCTTCCAACAAGTGGTGGATGGATGAGATCATCGGAACCAAGGAATATGCGAAGGAGCAGAAGGACATCGAGAAGCTCGGTGAAAACAATGTTTTCTTCCTGCCTTATCTGATGGGTGAGAGAACCCCTCATAACAATCCGAATGCAAGAGGAACCTTTATCGGCATGACAATGGATACCACCCGTGCCGATATGACACAGGCAGTACTAGAGGGTGTAGCCTTTGCACTCCGTGATTCCTTTGAGATCACGAAGAACCTTGGTGTTAAGCTGGAGAGAATCCGCATCAACGGCGGCGGTGCGAAGAGCCCTCTGTGGTGCAAGATCATAGCGGACGTCCTGAATGTTAAGGTAGATAAGATCAACTCCGAAGAAGGTCCTGCCTTCGGTGCAGCGATATTAGCTGCCGTGGGCTGCGGCAAGTATGCTTCTGTTGAAGAAGCTGCAGGCAAGCTGATCAAGGTCATTGACACAACCGAACAGGATCCTGAGACTGTGAAGCTGTACAATAAGAAGTACGAAGTATTCAAACAGCTTTACCCGACTCTCAAGGAAATGTTCGATAAGATGGTATAAAAGTTATTTAAAATAGACATAAAAAGGAGCCTTGCTCCATAGCTTAATAAGCTATGGAGCATAGACTCCTTTTTTGCGATGTGCACGTAATAGTGCACAATTGAGCTTAATCCAATAATGTACGCAATAGAGCATTAGCAATACTTCCATAACCATAGAGTTCCGAAACATATTTTAAGCCATCAATTATTTCGTTTCTTGAAAAACTGTGTTCTTCAAGAATATCGATATCTTTTTCATTAAGATATGAGTAAAACATAAGTGCCATTTTATATTATTGTATATCTTCGGGATTTAACTCTTGGAAGAAGCATTCCGTTTCCTATGCCAAAAATGTTCCTATATTTTTTATCGTAAGTTCCTCTTGACAGGGTCGGATTCATTCGTTATAATGCATTTCATACTAATCATACTGACATGGTATGATATAAGAAAGGAAACGGCCGGTATGAGAAGAATGAATCAAAAGCGATGTTGTTGCTAACTTAATGAGATCCGATTGAAATACAAATTCATTTGAAAACTTCCAAGGCGAAGTTCAACAACAATATAGAAAGGTTGAGAAAGAATATGAAGAAGATCATAAGCTTAGCATTAACATTTGTTTTATCATTATCCGTACTTAGCGGATGCGCATCCTCAGGGAAGAGCAACGGGGATGGCCCGATTAAGATTGCCGTTGCTTTTCCCATGACAGGAGATAATGCCGAATACGGGAAGAGCTTTTTATTAGCAGCTCAGATTAAGACAGATGAGTGGAATACAAACGGCGGAGTACTGGGCCGCACCATTGAACTTGTTAATTATGATGATAAGAATTCCGGTGAGGAAGCAGCCTCCATCGCACAGAAGATTGTCAGCGATCCGGAAATTGTAGGTGTACTCGGACACTTCTCCTCCGGTGTCAGCATGGTGGCCGCTCCTATTTATGAAGAGAATAAAGTAATTGAGATCTCCAATACAGCCTCCCATCCGGACT
This sequence comes from Bacillota bacterium, assembly GCA_023415595.1. GTDB lineage: Bacteria > Bacillota > Clostridia > Lachnospirales > Lachnospiraceae > Mobilitalea. Next base: position 17,797 of record JAEZJW010000190.1, on the reverse strand, counting down.
ATTCCTCGATCGGAGATTATATCTTCAGAAATAACTCCGTTATCAGCAGTGAATTTAAAGTGATCGAAGAAATCATAGCTGATGATCTTGGACTGACCAAAGTAGGTATTGTGGCAATTAAGACCGACTGGGGAACAACCTCCGGTAAAATCGCAGCAGAGATTATTAACAGTAACAGCAAACTTTCCTTAGTTGCTCATGAAGAAGTGCTCGAAGGCTCCGATGATTACAGTCTGGCAATCGCAAAGCTGAAAGATGCAGGAGCAGAGGTAGTGATCAGTGTTGGTATGTACTCCCTGATTGCCCCTTTGGCAAAGCAATATAAAGCAGTAGATCCTGGCATCCAGGTCATCGGTTTATCCAATGCTTATGCGCAGCAGTTAATTGAGCTTGGCGGTGAAGCAGCAGAGGGGATCATATTCCCGGTAAGCTTCTATGCTGACTCAGAGGATGAGAAGGTGAAGAAGTTCGTAGACGCCTACAAAGAGAAATTCGGCAGTGAGCCCTCTGCTCTGGCTGCACAGGCCTATGATTCCATTGGAATTCTGCTGGAAGCGGTAAAACAGAATGGATCTACAGAGAAGGAATCCTTAAGGAATACCTTAAATAGCATCTCTTATTCCGGTATCACCGGGGAAACCAAGTTCGATGACATTGGTGATGCGACAAAGCAATATACCAAGCTGATCGTTCAAGACGGTAACTTCATCCGTTATAATGGAAATTCTGTTAATTAGTTCTATCGTGCGGAAGCTTCAATAAGTAAATTGAAGTGAATTACAAAAGAAGTTGCAAGCGCGGCACCTTGGAAGGAGTTAGTATAATGATATTGCAGCAGCTTTTCAATGGCTTGGCACTGGGCATGGCATATGCGCTGATTGCGGTGGGGTATTCTCTGGTATTTGGGATATTGCGGCTGGTAAATTTCTCACATGGAGCAGTATATGCCTTCGGAGCCCATGCAGTGATATATTTGATCGGTCTACAATTCGGTATCCTTCCGGCCATCCTGCTGGGAGTCCTATTGACCGGTATCCTGGGGATATTGATAGATAAGGTGGCTTTAAGCCCACTGAGGAAGAAGAAATCTCCGCCGATCTCCTCTCTGATTACAACCATAGGTATTTCTTACATTATTCAGAACCTGTTAATGATGGGCTTCGGAAGCGAGAAGAGACATTTTCCCCGGTTATTTGAGAATAGGCTCGTGTATATCGCCGGAGCCCGTATTAACACAATGCAGATTATTATGCTCATTACCTCGGTTTTACTTCTGACCGTCCTGACGCTTCTGGTGAAGGGAACTAAGATCGGACTTGCGATGAGAGCAGTGGAGCAGAGCGAGAAGACCTCAGGACTGATGGGAATAAATACGAATTTCATCATTTCGTTCACCTTCTTCCTGGGTGGGGTATCAGCGGCAATCGCCGGTGTCCTGATCAGCGGTTATTACGAGATCCTTTATCCGACCATGGGCTTTATGGTAGGACTGAAAGCCTTTGCGGCAGCAGTGCTCGGAGGCATCGGAAGCTTTCATGGAGCAGTCGTCGGCGGTTTGGTAATCGGCGTTACGGAAGCACTGGCTGCGACCTGGTTCGGATCAGAGTACCGTGATTCTATCGCATTTATCATTCTGATTATCGTGTTGATCCTGCGCCCAGCCGGTCTATTTGGGAAGAAAGGGATAGAAAAGGTGTAGGAAATGGAGCAGATAGCAAAGGTAACAGAAAGGTTCACGAAATGGACGGCCGGGCTGGAGACGAATGTTCATAAATACAGATATCTGCTGGGAGGTGCAGGGATCTTATTCCTGATAAGCTTACCGGGCTTCGGTTTTTCACAGTATATCCTCCGTATCTTTATCATGATTGGTATCTATACCACCCTGGCACTGGGACTCAATATCCTTACCGGTATGACCGGACTGGTCTCCCTGGGCCATGCCGGCTTCTATGCCATTGGTGCTTATACCACTGCGATATTAATGGTCAGACTTCATATGAATTTTCTGCCCGCTGTGGTGATTGCCATGGCAGTGACCGGTATCTGCGGACTGGTATTAGGGCTGCCGACACTGCGTCTTACGGGAACTTATCTATCCATAGTAACTCTGGGCTTTGGTGAGATCGTCAAGATGCTGATCATGAATATGGATTCGATTACGAATGGTACCTTAGGTATCAGGAATATACCCAAGCCTGAAATTTTCGGTTTCAGGTTGACACTGGCAAACAGCGGACTATATTATCTCATGCTGCTGATCCTGTTCCTGGTTACTTATGTATGCATCGTGATTCAGAAATCCGGACTGGGTCGGGCACTTCGGGCGATCAAAGCAGATGAGCTTGCTTCCTCGATCATGGGTATCCGTACGGCCAGATATAAGATTGCAGCCTTTGTCATATCGGCAGTCATTACCGGATTAGCAGGTGGCTTCTACGCAACGCTGGTTTCCTATATCGATCACAACTCCTTTTCCTTCGATATTTCAATTCTGATCTTAAGTATCGTTATTCTGGGAGGGATGGGGACGATCCGTGGAATGTATCTGGGAGCCATCATACTCATTGTTTTTCCGGAAGTCGCCAGACCCCTGATGGAGTGGAGGTTCGTCGTTTATGGAATCGTATTGATTGTTATGATGCGTTTCCGTCCGCAGGGAATTCTGGGCTGGAGAACCTCGGTTCCTTACCATATACCGGCGGTGAAGCCGGGCAGACCTCAGGATATAAAGAAAACGGAGAAAAAGGAGCAGTAAGCGATGTCATATCTGAAAGCAGAAAATATCGTTCTCGGTTTTGGGGGCCTCACCGCAGTCGATCATCTGGATTTTACAGTGGAGAAAGGTCAGGTGGTCAGCATCATCGGACCGAACGGAGCCGGTAAGACAACGATCTTTAATATATTAAGCGGTATCTATCAGCTACAGGAAGGATGGCTTACCTTCGAGGGCAGAAGTATCATCGGAAAGAGCCCACAGGACATTGCAAAAGCAGGAATTGCCCGTACCTTCCAGAACATCCGGCTATTCCCGGATATGCGGGTAATAGAGAATGTATTGGTCGGTATGCATATCCGTACCGGTTACCGGTTTCTGGACACAGTGCTTCAAAGAAGACGATTTCGGGAGGAAGAGGCAGAGAAGAGGAGAGAAGCGGCAAGACTTCTTGAAGAGGTCGGTCTGCAGGCAAGAATAAATGATTATGCGGATAATCTGCCTTATGGCGAACAGAGGAAGCTGGAAATTGTCCGTGCGATTGCTACAGGAGCGAAGCTCTTGCTGCTGGATGAACCTGCGGCAGGCATGAACCCGCAGGAATCGGAGGAGTTAAAAGGTTTTATCCAGCTTTTGAAGGAGAAGGGCTACACGATTCTGTTAATTGAGCATGACATGAAGGTAGTCATGAACGTTTCTGATTATATCTATGTCGTTGATTACGGCAAGAAGATAGCGGAGGGCCGCCCTGAGGATATTCTGAATAATAATCGGGTGGCAGCTGCCTATCTGGGAGAAAGCGAGGTGGAGGGTTGAGTTTACTGGAGATTCATGACCTAAATACCAGCTATGGGAGGATTGCTGCCTTAAAAGGAATTGATCTTGAGGTAGAGGCCGGTGAAATCATCAGCTTAATCGGATCAAACGGATCCGGCAAAAGTACCTTGCTTGCCTCTATTACCGGAACCGCACCTTCCAATAAGGGTAGGATCCTCTTTGACGGCAAGGACATTACAAATCATAGACCTAATGAAATTGTGCGGCTGGGGATCAGCCTCTCCATGGAGGGAAGGGGAGTATTCCCAAGATTAACCGTGGAAGAGAACCTGAGAGTCGGGGCATATACCCGTAAGGACAAAGCTGAGGTAGGAGCAACGATAGAGGAGATGTATAGGCTGTTCCCCAGACTTGTGCAGAGAAAGAAGCAATTGGCGGGAACCATGTCCGGCGGTGAGCAGCAGATGCTGGCGATTGCCCGGGCTCTCATGAGTAAGCCAAGGTTACTGCTGCTGGATGAGCCTTCTCTGGGTCTTGCTCCGAATCTGGTAAAGCTGATCTTTAGCTTAATTCAGGACATCAACCGCAGGGGCATTACGATTCTGCTGATTGAGCAGAACGCACATATGGCGATGAAGATTTCCCATAGAGCCTATGTATTGGAAAATGGACTGGTAAAGCTGTCGGGAGCCTCCGCAGAGCTGCTTCATAACAATGAGGTCAAGAAGGCCTATCTGGGGGAGATCACGAACGACCGGACCGACGGTAAAGTGGTTAAATCCTTTGAAACAGCGATGTTATAACTTGGAACCTGCATCAGTAATACGGACAATTATACCTAATACGCACAATTATATCTGACAGAAGGGTAGACGTTATTACCTAGAAAATGAAAAGGAGATTAACTATGATTAAGAATAATAAAACCAATCAGGGACAGCACATTGAGGAGCTTCGTTCCGCGATTGAACACCGCGCTACCTGGTTCGCCTTATTGATAGACGAAGCAAGAAAGAGGGGGCTGGATCTTGAATTTGCCAGGGATGCGATCTATCGCTGCGGGTCCTTCCACGGGGAGAGCAAGCTGCCGAGAACAGAGGATTTGAGTGTATTCACCGATGCGTTCCTGACAGAGAATATCCGGAAGATCTTTGAGATGGAAACTGAGGTAACCGAGGATCAGCTTACGGTAACCTTCCATTATTGCCCTTTGGTAGAGGCCTGGAAGAAGCTCGGGGTACCGGAGGGGGATATTGCAGACTATTGCGATATCGCCATGGACGGGGACCGGGGTATCGTAAGCACCTATGAGAACTTTGAGTACCGCCTCGGAGATACTATTGCGAAGGGCTGTGAGACCTGTCAGCTCTTCATCACGAAGAAGAATAAGTAGTAACGGATAACCAAGCAACCGACAGTCCGGGTCACCCGTGAATAAAAAAGCTTCATCACATATCCCGGTTAGGGGGTTGCTGATGAAGCTTTTTTTGACGACACAGTCATTATACAATTATCATGGTACTTGCGCTTCCGGATTGACATAGACAACAGAAATAATATAATGGTTATGAATGATTGTATTATTGATAAAATAAACTGCAGGAGATACCTACATGAAAAAAAAGATGAATTTATTATTACTTCTTGTATCAGCCGTAATTGTTGTGCTTATTACATTTAAGTTATATTACCCCATGATACAAGGGAAATTGCAGACCGACTTAAATGCAGTTTATTTGGCTTATACAGACCCGGTCTATCACTATGATAATACTGCTTCTTTTACACCCTCAACTACTTCTGAGCCGGGAATAGTCGTGAAGCTTGGTAATGGAAGCAGAAGTTCATATGGGGGTCCTGAATTTAGTGTGACCTACCAAATTCACTCAAAATTTGATAGATTGACCGGAAAACTTGTTCTGACAGAAAATCAAAACATAGAGGACAGAATAATAAATGTAAAAATTACTGCTGATAAAAGTACAGTTCTTTATCAGGAAGAATGGGATATAACAAGTAAACCTACCTTAGATCTGGATATTCCACTGGATAAAGTAAGAGTTATTAATCTCAATCTACATGCAAATAAGATCAACGACGGTGAAGTCATTCCTATCGGCTTGCTTGGTTTGGCAGCTTCAAAGGATAACGCAGAGCCTTCCATCGATGAGAAAATATTACACAAGGATACGGCTTCCCATTCGTTTGATATCCGTTCCCTTCTTCAGCTCCCCAAAAAGGTAAACCATCCATCCGATGCTGATTATTTTAAGTTATATGATTTCAAGCATAGCATGAAAATTATTAGTTTTTTACATAACCCGGAAGTATATGCAACTGATTTTCATGGTGAGATCAGTTTTTTCCTGTTGGATGGGTTGAAAAAAGATCCTTTGAATATAAATCCGGAAGCCATCAAAATTGACGGGGCGACCTATGAGATATCCAAGAAATTTAATGGCGAATTCATCGTGACGAATATCACTCCGAATGCGAATAATATACGTATTTATATACCTAAGGGCACCAGGATCAGCAGAGATGGCTACCAGCTCGAGAAGGATTTTGTGATAAAGAATGTGACGATTGTTTCTTCTACCGGGGAAGGCGTACGAAAAGCGATTCGTCCATATATCCCGACGATAATTATAATAGGAGGTTTCCTGCTTTTTGGCATCATCCTCAGCATCATAACCGGTCGCAAGAGGAGAGCTTCCTTACAGATAGATGCCTGTGTCTTAAATATTACAATTTCTCTGATACTTTGTTTTGTAGTATTTGGGGTACCTTCATTATTATCTAATAGTTTTTTACGAGGCGGTTATGATAACGATCTCGGACTTATGTTATTAATGGGGATGTTTGTGATACCTTGTGGTGCGATTATTGTTTATCGTTTATTAATGACCTGGAAGTATAACTTAAAAGCCTCCGGAATCTTTCTTGGTACAATAGCGTTTGCATTTGAAATAATACTTACTGTATCAGGCGTATACTTGATCGGAATGCTCCTTGGAGGAGCTTTAGTAGGTTCTATAGCCGGGGTGAAGGCAATTATGAAAGATATTTGACAGTTTATCCTGCGATTAACTGAATTTTACAGATTAAATGGAACAGGGAGCCATGTATATGGTTTCCCTGTTTCTTGTTTTTAGCATCCTGTAAGTCTCAGCGTTGCTGAACAAAACCGCATAAATACGAGGTTTCACCAACCGATGGGTTGATTACCATATTTATGTATGTTAAAATAAATAGATATCATAATATAAAACCCGATAAGAAGATGAAATATTATATATATAGATGGGAAATACCTGATATAAGAAAGGAGCTGCCGTTATGCAGCCATACACAACTGATTTTGCGAAAGTTTACGATATCCTGATGGATCATATCTCCTATGGGGATTGGGCGGATTACATCACGGATATATTAAGAAAGAACAAGATAGAGAATGGACTGGTTCTGGAGCTGGGCTGCGGAACGGGGAACATGACCCGGAGCATGGCCGGGAAGGGATATGATATGATTGGCATCGATACCTCACAGGAGATGCTATCCATTGCCCGGGAACTAAGTGAGGATAAGAAGGATGGGATCCTGTATCTGTGCCAGGATATGAGGGAGTTTGAATTATACGGCACAGTGGCAGCAGTCATCTGCGTCTGTGACAGCATGAATTATCTGCTGGAAGAGGAGGACCTAGTGAAGGTCTTCCGGTTGGTGAACAATTACCTGGATCCCGGCGGATTATTCATCTTTGATATGGATACTCCTTATGCTTATGAGGAAGTCATGGGAGATACTACATTTGCGATGAATCGTGAGGAAGGAAGCTTCATCTGGGAGAATAACTTCTATCCGGAGGAGATGATCAACGAAGTGAATCTGACACTTTTTGTTCCGCAGAAGCTCCCGGAGGACCGAATCCTATATGATAAACTGGAGGAGACCCATGTAAGGCGGGCTTATTCTGTTGATACGATACGCAGACTGCTTATTGAGGCAGGGATGGAATGGGTAGCAGCCTATCATGAGCTGTCAGAGGAGAAGCCCAGGAAAGACAGTGAGCGGATCTATATTCTGGCAAGGGAGAAATATCATGAGGGCAAATTATATCAGCAGGGATGATTTCCTTATATCTGGAGGATGATAATTAGCCGAATGATCACCGGAAAATTTGCCTAAGAGCTTTTGTTCTTTGCATTGGCAGTGATTCGGCATATTTTATCCGGTGACTGGTGAGACAGTACGCTATAAGTATATTTACGGGACAATCGCAGATAATGAGGAAGAAGAATTACCGGAGGCGGATGCGCTCCGGATGGACAAATACAGCGTTAAAGGAGCAGCTATGACGGATTATATTATCAGGGCAAGTGCAGCGGACAACCAGATCAGGGCATTTGCTGCGACAACAAGGGAACTGGTGGAACACGCAAGACAAATTCATGGTACAAGCCCGGTAGCAACTGCAGCCTTAGGCAGACTGCTGACAGCAGGGGCCATGATGGGAAGCATGATGAAGGGTGAAACGGATATTCTGACACTCCAGATCAAGGGGAACGGACCGATTGGAGGAATTACGGTAACAGCGGATTCCAAGGGGCATGTGAAGGGGTATCCCTATCAGCCTGAGGTAATGCTGCCTGCGAATGCCAGGGGTAAGCTCGATGTCGGAGGTGCCTTAGGAGCCGGAATAATGACCGTGATCAGGGATCTTGGGCTGAAGGAGCCCTATGTGGGACAGACCCATCTGGTTTCAGGTGAAATCGCAGAGGATCTGACCTATTACTATGCAACCAGTGAGCAGGTACCTTCCAGCGTGGCTCTTGGGGTGCTGATGAATAAGGATAATACGGTAAGGCGTGCAGGAGGCTTTATCATCCAATTAATGCCCTTTGCCGAGGATGAGGTAATCAATAAGCTGGAGAAGAAGATCGGAGAGCTGGATGGAATCACCGGATTATTGGATCAGGAGATGACTCCCGAAATGATTCTTACCCATATCCTTGGGGATCTCGGGCTGGAGCTTCTGGATCAGCTGCCGGCTTCCTTTGAATGTAACTGTAGTAAGGAACGGGTGGAAAAAGCTGTGATTTCCATAGGGCAGAAGGAAATCACGGAAATGATTGAGGATAATGAACCTATTGAGGTAAATTGTCATTTCTGTAACCGGCATTACCATTTTACTGTCGATGAACTGAAGGGCTTCCTGAGGAAGGCGGTCCGGTAGGAGAAGTCAGGAAAATAACGGATATTACAAAAATTATATAAGGAATCCCATTGTATCGGCTTACTTATCATACTAAAATTAAGAGGTTCAAGGATAGATCAATGGAAGCTACGGAAGGAGAAAGGTTATGAAGGGTGCTTTTTATACAGGGGAATATCGGAATCTGTTTAAGGAATACGGATTTTCTGAGCAGGAAATCGAGCAGAGGCTGGAGGATGCGTATCAGACCATCTTCTACGGACCGGAGGAAGAGCGGTTCTACCATGAGGTTGGAGATGATATGGCTTATTTTGAGGATACCGGTAACCATGATGCCAGGACCGAGGGAATGTCCTATGGCATGATGATGTGTGTTCAGAGGAATTGGAAGAAGGAATTCGATAAGCTTTGGAAATTCTCAAAGACCTTCATGTGGATGGATAAAGGAGATAACAGCGGATATTTTGCCTGGTCCGTACAGCCTGACGGAAAGAAGAATTCCTATGGGCCTGCACCGGATGGTGAGGAATATTTCGCAATGGCATTATTCTTTGCGTCAAACCGCTGGGGTGACGGCGAAGGAATCTACAATTACTCCAGAGAAGCCAGAGCAATCCTTCATGAATGTGTGCATAAGGGTGAGAATGGTGCACCCGGAGACCCGATGTGGGAACCCGGCAATAAGCTGATCAAGTTCATACCAAATTGTAATTTTACGGATCCTTCCTATCATTTGCCTCATTTCTATGAGTTATTTGCACTCTGGGCGAACGAGGAGGACAGGGAGTTCTGGAAGGAAGCAGTGAAGGCCAGCAGGGATTATCTTAAGACAACCTGCCACCCCGTGACGGGACTGGCACCGGAGTATTCTTACTATGACGGACGTCCTTTCATGAAGGATCATAGGGAGAGGTACTACAGTGATGCCTATCGGGTTCCTGCCAACCTTGGCCTCGATTATGCCTGGTTCGGTGCGGATGAGTGGGTGAGGGAGAATGCGGATAAGATCCAGAGATTTTTCTGTGAGACGGTGAAGGGCAGAATAGATATGGTCTATGAAATCGATGGAACCATCATAGAGGAGAAAGCACTGCATCCGGTTGCAATCATCGCGACGAATGCGGAAGCATCCCTGGCAGCCAGTGATACACCTTATAATAAGGAATGTGTTGAGCTGTTCTGGAATACACCCCTGCGGAAGGGTGACAGAAGATATTATGATAACTGCCTCTACCTGTTTGCTTTCATGGGATTAAGCGGTAATTATAAGATCTGGAGATAAAGAGATGAATGAACTGAAGGATGTACTGGTAGTGATATGGGGAGTAAAGTACATAGGAGTTCAGTCATAACAATATGAATAATTAAAAGGAGAGGTTATATGAATTACGGTTATTTTGATGAGAAGAACAAGGAGTATGTAGTTACCAGACCGGATACACCGGCACCCTGGGCGAATTATCTCGGTTCACCGGAATACGGTGCAATCATCTCGAACAATGCCGGCGGTTACAGCTTCGTGAAGAGCGGAGCGAACGGCAGAATCACCCGTTATATCTTCAATCAGGAGGACAGACCCGGAAGGTATGTTTATCTGAGGGATGATGAGGATAAGGATTACTGGTCAGCCTCCTGGCAGCCGGTAGGAAAGCCTCTCGGTGAGGGGAAGGATTACTATCAGAGTGCCTGCCATCATGGCACCGCTTATACGAGGCTAAAGGCGCAGTATAAGGATATCTCCTCTGAGGTGCTTTACTATGTGCCGTTGGATAAGACCCATGAGGTTTGGAAGGTTACTGTTAAGAATACCAGTGACCGTGTGAGGAATATCTCAGCGTTCGGTTTCGTAGAGTTTACGAATGAGAGCAACTATGAGAATGACCAGGTGAATCTTCAGTATACCCTGTTCATTACGAAGACTTATTTCCTGGGGAATAAAATCCTTCAGACCATTAACGAGAACGAAGGCAGGCTGTCGGATGGGACCAACCATAGGGAGCGTTTCTTCGGAATGACGGGAGCTGAGATTACCTCCTACAACGGAAGCAAATCCTCTTTTATCGGCAGCTACAGAAGCTTTGGGAATCCAATTGCCGTAGAACGAGGTACCTGTGATAATGTCCTTAACTATAACCAGAACGCCTGCGGAGCGCTTCATACGAAGATGACGCTGCAGCCGGGAGAGAGCAGGGAATTCGTATTCCTGCTGGGTCAGAAGACGGATAAGGAATCAGCCGAGCTTCTGAAACACTATTCTGATCTGAAGGTCATTGACAGGGAGATGAACGAGCTGATCAATTACTGGCATGGTAAGCTGAGCAATTTCCAGATCAAGACCCCGAGTGAGACCTTTAATGCAATGCTGAATACCTGGAATGCCTACCAGTGCTTTATTACCTTTATCTGGTCCAGAGCGGCCTCTTTCATGTATGCAGGACTCCGCAACGGCTACGGCTACCGTGATACTGTCCAGGATATCCAGGGAATCATACATCTGGATCCTGCCATGGCGAAGGAGAAGATCCGCTTTATGCTGTCCGCTCAGGTGGATAATGGCGGAGGTCTGCCATTGGTTAAGTTTGATCATAATGCCGGTCATGAGGATACCCCGGATGATGCTTCCTATGTTCAGGCAACCGGACATCCGGCTTATCGTGCGGATGATGCCTTATGGCTGTTCCCGACCGTATATAAATATATGGCTGAGACCGGGGAGAAGGACTTCCTGGATGAGGTCATCCCTTATGCGAACACGGATGAGGGTACGGTTTACGACCACTTGAAGAGAGCGATCAATTTCTCCATGGAACGCAGAAGCACCCATGGAATGCCTGCCGGACTTCATGCGGACTGGAATGACTGCTTAAGACTCGGCAAGAAGGGTGAGTCCACCTTTGTAGCTTTACAGCTGTATTATGCGATGTCGGTGATCCGTAATATCGCAGAGGATAAGAAGGATACCGAATACTTAAGATATCTGGATCAGGTACAGACGGAATTAAAGGATACGATCAATAAGAATTGTTGGGAGGAAGACCGCTTCATCCGCGGCTTCAAGGAGGACGGTCAGGTCATTGGGTCCAGGAAGGATCCGGAGGCCAGCATGTGGCTGAATCCCCAGTCCTGGGCTGTTATCAGCGGGTTGGCAACAAAGGAACAGGCTGAGAAAGCTCTGGAGAGCGTAAATCGTGAGCTGAATACCAAATACGGCTGCAGGGTGATGGCACCGGCCTATGTGGACCATGCCTTTAATGGAGCATTAGCAATCCTGTTCAATCCCTCCACGAAGGAAAATGCCAGTATCTTCTCCCAGACCCAGGGCTGGATCATTCTTGCGGAAGCTCTGATGGGACATGGAAACCGTGCTTTTGAATATTTCACCGAGACCAGTCCTGCCTCCATGAATGACCAGGCTGAGATCCGAGTACTTGAGCCCTATGCTCACGGGCAGTTTGTGGAAAGCGTCGATTCCCCTTATGAAGGACGTGCCAATGTTCACTGGCTGACCGGCACTGCCTCCACCGTGATGGTTGGCTGTGTGGAAGGTATCCTCGGAATGAGACCCGACCTGAACGGTCTGCTGATCGCACCGAGTATCCCGAGTGACTGGAAGGAATTCCAGATTGAAAAGACCTTCCGCGGTAAGAAGCTCTTAATCAAGGTGAAGAACGAATCCGGTGCAGAGAACGGCTTCAAGGAATTCTATGTGAACGGCGTACAGCTGGATAGAAATTACCTGCCGGAAGAGTTGATGAAGGATACGAATGACATTCTGCTGGTGATGTAAAATATACACCGGAGACTTCCGACAGAAGCATATGATACTTGCTTCCGACAAAAGCATAAGATATAACAATATAACTAAATGTGATGAGAGCTTATTCTGAAGATAAGAATTTTCAGGATAAGCTCTTTTTTAGTGTGATATTGAAGCATATAATTTCATCTGTAGCATTGACTGTAGGATTATGGTAAAATACCACTAGATTGTTAATTCATCCTGGAGGAGGATAATTATGATTTTTTATTTTACAGCAACAGGGAATAGCCTGCAGGCTTCCGAACTTGTCGCCACACAGCTGAAGGACGAGCTGATCTCCATACCGGCAGCAATCGCTGAAAATCGGTTTACTTACTGTGTTAAAGAGGGTGAGAGTGTCGGATTCATATTCCCGGTTTACTTCTATGGCATTCCGACCATCCTTGCGGAGTTTGTTTCAAAACTGGAACTTCAGGGAGAGAAAGATCCTTACCTGTTCCTGATCTTAAATTGCGGCGGCAACACCGGCATTGCCGGCAGGATGTTCGGTAAGCGCTTGAAGTCCAGAGGATATCGGTTATCCGCTATTCATTCCGTAGCAATGGTAGAAAACTATATTCTGATGTATCCGGTAACTAAGCAGGAAAAGCAGGAGGAGGTACTGGACCTGGCAGAGCAGCAGTTGAAGGAGATCTGCAATAAGCTTCGGAATCGGGAGAAGGGTAATTTTGATGAGCTGAAGGGAAGGGCAGCCGGTTTATTAACTAAAGTAGCCTATCCGTTTTATGCTTATGGTAGGAAAACGAAGAAGTTTTACGCGGATGAGAAATGTACCCGATGCGGTCTGTGCCAAAGAATCTGTCCCTCCCATGCAATCGAGGTAACAAAGGAGGGACCGGTATGGAAGAGGGAAAGGTGTATCCATTGTCTGGGCTGCATCCACCGATGTCCGACAGCAGCCATTCAATACGGGAAAGCCACAATAAACCGCGGACGATATGTGAATCCAAGGGTGAAGCTTTAAAACAGCAGAACAAACCCATAGAGGAATGCCAGGAACAGTATGTTATAGACCGTAAATACACCAAGGTATTTGAGTGGCTTTGCACCCTCCGAGCGGCAGTAGAACTTATAGGAAATCAGGCTTGCCAGAGAAGCAACCAGGGTTCCCAGCCCACCGAGATTCGTACCGAGAACGAGGGCCTTGGCATTCCCCGTGAAGGAGGACAGAAGCACAGCAGCAGGAACATTACTGATCACCTGACTGACCAGTACGGAAACAGTCAGCTCCTGACCTTCCAATAATCCTGCCAGGAAGTCCCTGGCAGCAGAAATGTTGCCAACATTCCCTACAAAGATAAAGAAGCAGATAAAAGTCAGCAGTAAGTTATAATCCACCTTTTTTAAGATCCTTCGATCAAAGACTAAGATTACCAGAAGGACTGCGGACATGGTAATGCGGTAATCGACGAGTCTGACAACACAGAGCAGGCAGATAAAGAACAGACCGCCATAGAGTAAGCCAAGAAACATTATATTCTTCTCCTTGGCACACCCAATCTCTGAAGCCTGAAGCTTAAGATTATTTCCGGAGGCAGCTGTCTCCGGATACTTTATATTCAGGGGTTCTTTACTGATCAGCAGTACAGCCGCAATTAGCAGACCTAAGGATACCAGTGTAACCGGAAGGGTGGTCAGCATAAAATCATGAATCGGTGTCTTATGGTACGTATAGAGATAGAGATTCTGCGGATTTCCCACTGGTGTCAGCATGCTGCCAAGGTTGGCAGCAATTGTCTGCAGTACAATGACAATAATCAGATATTTACTCTGGCCGGCCATGGTAAGGAGCAGAATGGCAAAGGGCACGAAGGTGATCAGAGCAACATCGTTCGTAATCCACATTGAGGTAAAAAAGCATAGCATTACCAGAATCAGGCTTAAGGATCGGGTATTCCTGCATCGCTTCAGCAGCTTTTTGGAAAGCTTAAGGAACAGACCGATTTCACTCGCGCCTGCGACCACAGCCATCAGGCAGAACAGAAGGGCCAGAACGCGGAAATCTATGTAGGAGAGGTAATCGGCGGATGGCTGCACCCAAAGCATGGAGAGTACGGCTGCAGCGCCGGCAATACATAATACAGTTTCGGTTTTAATGACATGCAGCAATTTCTCAAAAAATGTAATCTTTTGTTCCTTCATGTGTTCACTCCTCGGTATTTATTAAGATTCTAGGCAATTCTATCGCAATCGTAACGGAAAAGCAATATAAATATTGTTATTGCACGTTAAGCCTTTCTTTGCTAAAATCTATATGTTAATGAAGTATATTCTTGATCATATTATGCAAGTTATACCATATGAAATAGAAGGAGCTATGAAACGAATGACGAATATGTCAGGTGATATCAAGAGGGAGCGTCCGGCCGAACCGGGAGGAAGTAAGGCCGATCAGGCAGCAGGGGCCCCCAGGGATTACCTTTTTGATAATATGCGGGCTATTCTAATCATCCTGGTGGTCTGGGGTCATATCCTGACCGCCATGATATTTGATTATGACTCGATAAAAAGTATATATTATTTCTTATTTTTCTTCCATATGCCTGCGATGTCCTTCATCTCCGGTTATTTCTCTAAGAACCTGGAGAAGAGCAGAAGTAACGCATTTGTAACAATCCTTGTGCCTTACTTAATTCTGAATATTTTTAACTATGGATATAAAATCTTTATCCTCCAGGAGCCATACTTCGGCTTCCGCTTTTTTAGTCCGCTGTTTGGATTGTGGTATCTTCTGGCACTATTTATATGGAAGTTTTTCTTAAAGGATCTGGTGAAAATACGTTTTCTGCTGCCCTTAAGCTTCGTATTCGGAATCCTGAGTGGCTATAGTAAGGAGTTTTCCTCTTACCTGGCTCTTGGGAGAGTATTCTGCTTTCTGCCCTTTTTCCTTCTGGGCTATTATTGTACAAAGGAGCATGTGGAGAAGCTGAGGAGGATACCTAAGCCGGTCTTCGCAGCGGTTGCTGTCATAGCAGCGCTGCTGTCTGTTTTTATTGCTTATAAGGATATCTTCAAGGTTGAGGTACTGTATCTCAGAAAACCCTATCCGGAGGATGATACTTTAAATCAAATGCTTTTCCGTATCCTGGTGTATGTGATAGCAGTGGCCATGATCGGAGTTCTCGTGAATCTGATCAGTAACAGGAGAAGCTTCCTGTCCCGGTTAGGAACCAGTACGATGACGGTTTATATATTGCATTTATTTACAACCCCTTCTTTAGCCAAGCTTGAAATATTAAAAGACAGACCGTATCTGTACCTCTTATATTCCGTAGTTATGACGGCACTGATTACCTATCTATATTCGCTTCCTCTTGTGAAGAGGATTTACGACACAATAATGGACAAGCTGACAGCTCTGGTGATTAAGAAGAATTCCGGGGATAATTAGGAAAGGTTGGTGCTATCGTGAAACTTAGTATTATCGTACCATTTCATAGAGGAGTTCATTTTCTGGAGGATTGCCTGGAAAGTATCAGAGATCAGGGTTTAAGTGCCTATGAGACGATCCTTGTCCTCGACCATGTAACGGAGGATATCACTCCGGTAACGGAGGCATACCAGGATATTAACCTTCGAATTATAGAACTGGAGGATAAGAAGAAGTCCGCCGGGAATAAGGATGATGGAAATGAGTCTTTGGCGGGTTACAGCGGTGTTGCTGCTGCGAGAAATGCAGGTCTCGACGCAGCAAACGGAGAATATGTGTATTTCCTTGACAGTGATGATTATATCCAGAGTGGGACGCTTCCACTTCTTTTGAAAGAGGCACAGGAGGAGCTGGCTGATTTTACCTATGGCAGGAAGGCATCCACATGGTTCCGCCGTAAGGTTTATCTGTCTTCCCTGGAAGGAAAGAATCAGGAGAGTATAGCAGAGGAACAGGATGCTGAGGGGGAATATGATTCCGAAGAGAAACAGAACATAGAAAAGAAGCTTTATAGTATTCAGCAGGTATTAAAAGAAACAGCAGTTACAAAGGAAGCAGGAGATTTTAAGAAGCTCGCAGACGCAATGTATGCGCTGTTTGTATCCCGGAGAGGGTTTAAGAATGTATCTGTGATTGGTGTACTGTTCCATCGAAGCTTCCTTTATGATCACAGCATCCGCTTTAATGAGAATTACACCTTCTTTTCCGACCTTGGCTTCATAATCAGGGTGCTGTCCCATGCGGAAGCCTGCTCGTATGTTGAGGAAGCTGTATATGTAAAGCGTAAGCACAATGACCCGATTCATTATCCTGCATTGGCACAGATCAGGACAGACGACCGTTTTGAGGAGTATATGGAAGCCTACCGTGAGGCTGTGAGTATGACAGCTCTGGACTCAGCCTTGAGAAAGTTTGTTGAGGAGAAATTGATCGATTATTTCACCGGAACCTATGCACCCCGCTTAAGAAGAAGTGAGAAGGATTCCTGGAGAAAAGAACGCTTCGCCATCATTCAGGATTGTATGAAGCAGGTGGATCGGGAGAGGATCAGAGACTTAAAGAAATACCGCAAAGGTGTCGTAAAAGCCTTGCTGAAAGGCAATGTTAAGAAAGCTGTTCTTCACGTTAATCTGCACCTTGGCATAAAAAAACTGAAAAAGATCAGAAAGAACTGGAGAGTATTCTCCTATTACTTATATCATAGATATTTCCTTAAGATGTCCTTAAAGGAAAATTGGGTGTTATGCGAAAGTTTCTTTGGTAAGAGCTATTCCGACAGCCCGAAATATATTTATGAATACATATCGAAAAATTACCCCGGAAAATATCGGTTTATCTGGGTGGTAAACAGGAGGGCGAGGATTCCTTTTGAACATACCAAGGTAAAACGCTTCAGCATCCGTTATGCATATTACCTGGCCCGCTGCAAGTATAATATCTTTAATGTCAGACAACCGGAGTGGGTTAAGAAGAGGGAAGGGAATGTGTTCCTTGAGACCTGGCATGGAACTCCCCTAAAGAAGCTGGTATTTGACCAGGAAGAGGTTATGGGAGCTTCTCCGCTCTATAAGGCACAGTTCTACAAACAGTCCAGAGTATGGGACTACCTGATTTCTGCCAACCACTTCTCCACGGAAGCCTTCCGGAGTGCCTTCCGTTATGATAAGGAGGTCCTGGAATTCGGTTATCCCAGAAATGATATCCTCCATAGCGAGAACAGGGATCAGCTGGCAGCGTCTATCCGGAAGAAGCTCCATATCCCGGAGGGGAAGAAGACGATTCTCTATGCACCGACCTGGAGGGATGATGAGTATTATGGCAGGGGTGAGTATAAATTCG
>JAEZJW010000129.1 GCA_023415595.1 Bacillota bacterium | reverse complement strand
ACACATGTAACTTTCCGATCATGGATCTTCCTAAAGGTCCCTTCGGAAGCATTCCCGTAACTGCATGAATGATTACTTCGGTAGGCTTCTTAGCCATCATCTCTGCCAAAGTAGTCTCTCTCATGCCGCCTACGTAATCTGAGTGGCTGTAGTAGATCTTCTGCTGTAACTTCTTACCTGTTATCTTAATCTTATCTGCATTAACAATTATTACATAATCACCCGTATCAATGAAGGGTGTGTAGGTGGGCTTATTCTTGCCTCGTAATACCTTTGCGATCTCTGAAGAGAGACGGCCTAATGTATGTCCTGTCGCATCAACTACGTACCATTTCTTTTCGATTGTTGCCGGACTAGCCATAAAACTTTTCATCGGTTTTCCTCCTTATGAAAATGAATCTTCATAATTAAACATGATTTATAGCAGCATATATGCTGTTCGTTAGCATTGCTGCAGCTTTCTTATCTTCACACGATCTCAAATACTATTACCGGGGCTTTGGTTCAAGTATTCTCACGTCACGATTTATTATTATATAGTATGTTGCCGGGTGTGTCAAGGGTTTTCCATTAGATTTCCTATGTACCTCGACGAAATGTCATATTACATAACAGTTTTTGAATATCACTATCTTTTCCATTTAATCTCTTATCCATAAAATAATAATAATTCAAGAATAAAATATATGAGATAATGGATTAATGCTGTACTCGGCTAGATCTCCTCTGCAAATTCCACTCCCTCAAGGGCGCAAACCTTTGCTACGATTTCCATCCGCACTCTTTTCTGTTTCAGTCTCAGAGTCATGATGGCTGCAACGTTCGCATTTGCTCCATAGGAGGGCTTTACCATCTCAATTGAATCAATATGAACATCAAAGGCTTTAAGAGCCTCTAAAACCGCTGTAATCGAGGCAGAGCCGTTAAATTCCACATAGATATCCAAAACCTTTGATTTGGACAGCATGTAATTATCCAGGCGATGCAGTACCACTGTTGTAAATACAATCAGGAAACAGGTTACGATCGCAGCCTTATAAAAGCCGATTCCGATTGCCAGACCCATACAGGCCGTAGCCCACAGACCGGCGGCTGTTGTCAATCCCTTCACCTGATGCCTTCCGGTTACGATGATCGTACCCGCTCCCAGAAAACCGATACCGGAGATCACCTGCGCAGCCATTCTGGTAGGATCGCTGGCTCCAAAGAATTCGTAGATATACTGATTCGTCATGATCGCAAGGGCAGATCCCAGACAGACCAGGATATGGGTGCGGAGTCCCGCAGGACGGCCGGAACGGCCCCGCTCGAATCCGATGGCACCTCCTAAGAGGACCGCAAGGACCAGACGAAATGCAATTGATGTGTCATTAATAGAGTTCATATCTGTTGAAAAATCAAACAATACTTCTACCCCCTAGCGTAGTTCCGTACCTTTTTATCTATGCGTAACCTTCCCTCATCATACATGAAAGAAGCAAGTCTCCTAATCACAGACTTCTGTTTTCACCGGTTAAGTCCTTTTCCTCATACGCAATACCGATCAGGGTAAGTCCCTGTGCCGGAGCTGTCGGTCCGGCGAGACTGCGGTCACAGCCAGCGAGGATATCCCCCACCCTCTCCGGCTTCAATGCACCCCTTCCCACCTCGATCAGGGTTCCTGCAATAATTCGCACCATATTATAGAGAAAACCGCTTCCGGTTATAGAAATGGTTATAATAGCCCCCTGCCTGGTAACCTCCAGACTGTATACGGTCCTTACCGTATTCTCTGCCTGGGTCTTGACCGAGCAGAAGCTCTTAAAATCATGTTCTCCGGTAAGATATGCCGCAGCAGCCTGCATGGCTCCTGCATCCAGGTCATAATATACAAAATCCGAATATAGCCGTTCTGACGGCACTAATACCCTGCAGTTTAAGATCCGGTATTCGTAGGTTTTCCTGCTGTTCACTCTCCTGGGATGGAAAGTAGGCGATACCTCTCTGGAGCTTTGGATCCTGATATCCTCCGGCAGGAATTGGTTCAAGGCGTACATGAGTTTCTCCGCCGGTATCCTCGTCTCCGTATTAAATACTGCCACGTTTCCCCTGGCATGCACTCCCGAGTCCGTTCGACTGGCGCCGATAACAGTAATATCCTCCTTCAGTAACGAGGACAACGCCCGATTTAAGACCTCTTCCACCGTCAGCATCTCCGGCTGCAGCTGCCAGCCACAATATCCGGTGCCGTCATAGGAAACTATCAGCATGATCCGCTTCATGGCTCCGTAACCCGCCTTCCGTTCTATGTTAATTACAGTATCGTAATCCTGTTCTCAAATATTCCAATCGCAATTACCGCAGCCAGATAAAGCAGAAGTACGGAATATGCCGCTGCATCCCTTCGATGGTAGTGCAGTGGTTTCATCTTTGTCCTGCCCTCTCCTCCGCGATAGCATCTGGCTTCCATGGCCATTGCCAGGTCATTCGCTCTGCGAAAGGCAGAAACGAACAAAGGTACCAGGAGAGGCACCAGACTCTTTGCACGCTTTAAAAGTCCACCGGATTCAAAATCAGCTCCTCTGGCCATCTGAGCCTTCATAATCTTATCGGTTTCCTCCAGAAGGATCGGGATAAAGCGGAGTGCGATTGACATCATCATCGCAATTTCATGAACCGGGACCTTGATGTGCCTTAGCGGCCATAAAAGCTTCTCCAGACCATCGGTTAGCTGGTTCGGCGTGGTCGTGAAGGTCATCAGGGAGGAACCAAGAATCAAAAAAGTCATCCGGATCCCCATGAATATTGCAGAATATAAGCCTTGCTCAGTAATTCTGATAAATTTCCATTCTACCAGCGTATCACCCGGCGTGAAGAACAGATTAAAGGTTATCATAAAGATAAGTAACATCAATATCGCCTTTAAGCCCTTTACGATAAAGCGGAAGGGAATCTTGGATACCTTTATGATAAAAAATAAACATGCTGCAACTGCAATATATCCAAAGAATGTATCGAACAAAAATAAGGATACGATGAACGCAAAGGTTCCGATCAGCTTAAATCTTGGATCCAGCCGATGTATCAATGAATTCGTCGGATAATATTGACCTATTGTAATATCTCGAATCATACAAACCTCCATGCTGCCAAAGGCAGCTCAGTGCTTTTTGCCGGTTGAAAAATGCTTTTATAGGATCATCCGGCCTATCAGAAAGCGCGATCTTCCGGTCACATTGACAACAGCTTCCGCTTTCTTTATATCTGATCAGTATCCTTAAGAATACCTGCTAATCCTCGTTACCTTCGAAATGCTTTTAGAATCTCTTCCTTCGCTTCTGTTACCGTAGTGACGTCCGTCCGCAGAGGGATGCCCCTCTCCTTTAAGGCATTCATTACGTAGGTTACCTGGGGCGCTGCCAGATGCATCTCTTCCAGCTCCTTATACAGTGCAAAGACCTCCTTGGCAGTTCCGTTCATGACCAGACTTCCCTGGTTCATGACCAGCATACGGCTTGCATACTTAGCCGCATCCTCCATACTGTGTGTTACCAGGATAATCGTAATACCGCTTTCTGCATGAAGCTTTGCAATCTGGTCCAGAATGTCGTCCCTTCCTCTGGGATCAAGCCCGGCTGTGGGTTCATCCAGGATAAGGACTTCGGGCTTCATTGCTAGGATACCTGCGATTGCCACTCTTCTTTTCTGACCGCCGGATAGTTCAAAGGGAGAAGCATCCAGCAGATCCTCTCCTATCCCAACCATTTTCAATGCTTCATAGGTGCGAAGATCAGCTTCCAGCTTATCCAACCCGAGATTCTTCGGACCGAAATTAACATCCTTGAAAATCGTGGTCTCGAACAGCTGATGCTCCGGATACTGGAATACAAGTCCTACCTTGCTTCGTAATTCCTTCAGCTTATAATCCTTATCATAAATATCCTGTCCGTTGAAATAGATGTGTCCGCTGGTAGCCTTGACTAATCCGTTCATATGTTGAATTAGTGTGGACTTACCGGAACCGGTATGCCCGATCAGCCCGATGTACTCACCCTTCTGGATGGTCAGGTCAATATCCTTAAGGGCATGCTTCTCAAACGCGGTCCCGCTGTTATAGATATAATTAACTTTATCAAATATTATTTGCACTTGCTTCACCTGCTTACTCTCTACAGACTACAACTGTAAAATAATGGTTTTCTATTTATGTCTCAAAAGGTCACGCCCCGGATTATATTATCGGCATATCCGCCAGCCTGTCTCCAGGTCCTTCTCTACCTCACCTTAATCTCTGTCAGAGCATTCACCAGCTCTTCTACAGACAGAATTCCCACCGGGAGATCGATCCCGGCATTCTTAAGCTCATATGCCAGCTCCGTAACCTGCGGAACATCCATGCGGAGGCTCTTGATCTCTTCCACTCTGGAGAATACCTCCCTGGGTGTCCCCTGCATCATGATCTTGCCGTGCTCCATGACAAAGACCTTATCCGCATAGATAACCTCATCCATATGGTGGGTAATCAAGAGAACTGTAACCTTCTCCTTCTTATTTAAGCTTTGAACGGTTGAGATTACCTCTTTCCGTCCATTCGGATCCAACATTGCTGTCGGTTCATCGAGTACGATACATTGCGGCTTCATCGCCATGATTCCTGCGATGGCAACTCTCTGCTTCTGACCTCCGGAAAGCTTATTCGGTGATTTACTGCGGTATTCCAGCATCCCGACAGCCTTGAGGCTTTGTTCAACACGCTCCCAGATTTCCTCTGTGGGAATACCGAGATTCTCCGGGCCAAAGCCAACATCCTCTTCTACAACTGTAGCGATGATCTGATTATCCGGGTTCTGAAATACCATGCCTGCCGTCTGTCTTATCTCCCAGAGATTATGTTCCTCCGTGGTACTTAGCCCATTCACCCAGACAACGCCCTCTGTAGGATACAGAATTGCGTTAATATGCTTCGCCAGGGTTGATTTCCCCGAGCCATTGGCTCCGAGGATTGCAATAAAATCGCCCTTCTCAACATCAAGGCTGACTCCATCAATCGCCCGGTTAATGGATTCTACATTCCCTTCCTCATCCCGTCTGATATATTCAAATGCCAGGTCCTCGACCTTGATCATCTCCATAAAACCCTCCATTTTGCCTTAACATATCTCTGCTTATATTTGAACTCAGTTATATTACCAATTTCGTCTGAAATCTTCTTCTCTCAGCTCATAATCCACGGCTGTCTGGGGTACTCCCAGCTGATCCGTCCAGGCCTCCTGTCTGATTCCTGTGTTACAAAAGCCTATCTTCTCATAAACATGCTGTGCTCTTTTATTATTCAAATTCGTATCCAATAGGATCTTCCTATATTCCAGCTTATCAAACAGATAACTGATCAGCATGATAAGACATCTCGTTCCGTAACCCTTTTCCTGTTCTGAGAAAGCACATATCTTAATCCCGATCTCAGCCACTTTCTCGGATACCGTCCGATAGCACATCTCACCGATTGGTTTCCCTGCAAGTTCTATGATAAGCCTCTTATTAAATTCATTGTTCCCTTGAAGCTTCTCAATTATTTCTGCTTCTGACGTTCCGAGTCCCTTCGGAAAGCCCGCATGAGCCATAACTCTTCCGTCATTCCACCAGTCGCATAGAACAGCAGCATCCTCTCTGACAGCTTCCCTGATGACTAGTTGGTCCTTTTGAAGAAACATCGAACTCCTCCGCGCTCATATCATCTATTTTTCAATTATCTTCTAATGTATCATATACTTTAAATTCTTATAATGCAAGTAAACTTTTCAAGGATACTTCTTTAATATTACCTGGATTCCTGCAAAACAACTCATGCAAAATTATCTTATAGTATCTATATAATAGTCCAGTAGGTCATAAATATATTCTGTTATTGGTCGGAACCTGTAACCCAACGACTCGGACAGACTTGTATCCAAGCTAAAGGACGGTGCACCATTATAAGGTGCCGGTTCGCCCTCCGGTGAAAGGATTGCTTTCTTATCGGTTTTACGTTCCACATAACGAAGCATATCTTCTATACTGATCGTCCCCAAACCGGCTCCGTTGATGGAACCATGATATCCGGTGAAGGATAACCAGGCCAAAAACCTTCCTGCTTCCTCAGAGGAGATGAAGCTTAGCTGTTCCTGAAGGTTATCAATATACATGGGAATTCCCTTGATGATGTGCTCGACATAGAAATATAACCGTTTTGTATAATCATCTCTTCCGATTACATAGGGGAATCGGACTGCGGCAGCAGTTCTGTCCTGATAAGCTTGGAATAAGGCACATTCTGCCTGCCGTTTAATCTCATCATAGGAATAGTCTTCTCTATGGCACCATTTGAGCGGATATGTACTGGGATCAAAATCCTCTTCCCTTAAGTTATTCTTCACAGAATAAACAGATACAGAGGATATCATCACATAATAGCTGCAGCTTACCGCATCGAGGAGTGCCTTTACATCCAGGGAGCAATAAGCCAGACTGTCACACACCAGATCAAAGATGAGTCCCCTCAGCTTATGCTTCAAGTCCTCCGGATCGGTTCGTTCGATGATCAGACGTTTTACCCTGTCTCCAAACGGATCCTCTGCCAGGCCTCTGGTAGCAACTGTAACATGATGACCCTTACGGAGAAATTCCTCCACCAGATGCACTCCAATCAGCCTGGTTCCGCCAAGTACTAAAACCTCCATACTTACCTCCTTGTTACTGCACAACGGTCGTATATAAGCAGCTCTTCCGAAACTAACGATATGTATGCGCTTACCTATCTCCAATAATTCCTATCTTTTGAAATAAATGTAGTATAAAATAGTGAGCCTCCCGCGTCAAGCAGAAACATATCAAAAGGGTAAAAAAGGATACAATTCTCGATAAGGCTCCTGCAATGCTGCCAACTTAATATAAATGGCTGACAAAAAAAGAGACGTGCACCTAAGTTCACGTCCCCTTGACTTTGATTTTATTATACTAACTCGATTAATACTTCCATCGCAGCATCGCCCTTACGAGGACCGATTTTTACGATTCTGGTATAGCCGCCGTTACGGTTCGCATACTTCGGTGCGATCTCGTCGAACAGCTTATCGGATAAGTTCACAGATTTGGTATTTCTCTTCTTACCTGCGTTCTCTTCCGGAACCTCGG
>JAEZJW010000014.1 GCA_023415595.1 Bacillota bacterium | reverse complement strand
TGTGCATGCCTGGTGATAACATCGAGATGTCCATCGAGTTAATCCATCCTATCGCTATGGAGCAGGGCTTAGGCTTCGCTATCCGTGAAGGTGGAAGAACTGTAGGATCCGGTAAGGTTGCTACTATTATTCAATAGTCGCGAAGGCTTTAAAGCCTAGCACGAGCATAGAAAATTCCCAGAGTAAGCTTGCTTACATCTGGGAATTTTTTTGCGAGTATTGGGCGTAGCCCGCGCACGAGAAGCTGCGAAGCAGGTTCGAGTGTGTGCTAGGCTTAAAGCCGAAGGCGACATGAACGGCGCAGCTCCGCGCAACGCATGGAAAAGCTCATGCGAGTGTGTGCTAGGCTATAAATGAATGCGAACATACTGTAATAAAAGGTTTGCTTCCCTTGGCCCTTTAAATCGGCTAAGAAGCAAACCTTTTGCATGGAGAATATTTACTATAATGCTAATAATGGAATAATATCTGTCTTAAGTAATCCCCGTTTTATACCGATAATAATTGTACAAATCAATAGATGTCAGAATGAAAGATATCCCAATGTATTATGTGTAGATATTTGACGTTTATCAAAAGTTTTTAAAATTTCCTTTGAATATTGCAGGAAAAGAAGATATAATATAAGCAAGTATGTTTAAGTTGCCGAGTATTGGAAGAAAATATAGAAGAACATAATAAACCCAAACTTAAAAGGAATCTCAGAGACTTTATCATAGCTGTTTATAGAATGTTAACTTTATAAAGCAAAACAGTTATAGTCGGTTAGCTGAAGTGCATATCTATGACATCAGGTAATGAACTTAAATAATTTATTATATCAGGCAGATCCGTTATATACACGGAAGGGAAAGGAGTTTCAAGATGTTGGGAAGTGACATTGGAATTGATTTGGGGACAGCAAGTGTATTAGTTTATATAAAAGGCAAGGGTGTTGTCTTAAAGGAGCCTTCGGTCGTAGCCTTTGACAGGGATACGAATAAAATTAAGGCAATCGGTGAAGAAGCCAGACTGATGTTAGGAAGAACACCGGGCAATATCGTTGCTGTCAGACCGTTAAGGCAGGGTGTAATCTCTGATTATACGGTTACTGAGAAGATGCTGAAATATTTTATTCAGAAGGCTGTGGGCAAGCAAAGATTCAGAAAGCCCAGGATTAGCGTCTGTGTACCCAGCGGTGTAACCGAGGTTGAGAAAAAGGCTGTTGAGGATGCTACCTATCAAGCAGGAGCAAGAGAGGTTGCCATCATTGAGGAGCCGATCGCAGCAGCAATCGGAGCAGGAATTGATATCTCAAGACCCTGTGGTAATATGATCGTGGATATCGGCGGCGGAACTACAGATATCGCTGTAATCTCTTTGGGAGGTACTGTAGTCAGCACCTCTGTTAAGATTGCAGGAGATGATTTCGATGATGCCATCGTAAGATATATGAGAAAGAAGCACAACCTCCTGATCGGTGAAAGAACCGCAGAGGATATTAAGATAAAGATCGGTTCTGCTTACCGCAGACCGGAATCCGTAAGTATGGAAGTAAGAGGCCGAAATCTCGTAACCGGACTTCCTAAGACAATCGCTGTAACCTCCGAGGAGACAGAGGAGGCATTAAGAGAGACCACTTCACAGATTGTAGAAGCGGTTCACAGCGTTCTTGAGAAGACTCCTCCGGAACTTGCAGCAGATATCGCTGACCGTGGTATTGTATTGACCGGTGGCGGATGCCTTTTATATGGTCTCGAGGAATTGATTGAAGAGAAGACCGGTATCACTACGATGACAGCTGAGGATCCTATGACCGCAGTTGCGATCGGAACCGGAAAATTCGTTGAGTTTTTAAGCGGTAAAAGGGATTAAAGAATTTATGGAACACAAAATTCCTGTAGAATTTTGAAAGAGCCAAAATTCTTGTAGAATTTTGAAAGAGCCAAAATTCTTGTAGAATTTTGAAAGAGCCAAAATTCTTGGGAAGAACTGCGATGTTCGTGCAGTGGCACTCACACCTTGTTCTTCCGGGCTGTGACATACGGGGTAGAGAAAGGGGCAGATAGGTATGGTAAGAGGATTATATACGGCTTACACGGGGATGGCAAACGAGCAGAAAAGGCTGGATATCATCGCTAATAATCTTGCAAATTCCGCTACCGTTGGTTACAAAGAAGAGAATGTTACAAACCAGTCCTTTGACGAGCTGCTGACAGTTAAAATAAGGGATGAATCCGAAGCTTATAATGACCGTCCCATCGGCGGCATGAGTCTCGGAGTGAAGCTGGGAGAGGTTTATACCAGCTACAACCAGGGGTCATTAAGACAGACAGATAAAACCTACGACATGGCCTTAGAAGGAAAAGGCTTCTTTACCATGTCGGTGACGGATAAGGCTGGAAATGAAAATATAAAATACACACGAAATGGTTCTTTTACCATGACAAAGGATGGTCATATCGTGGACGCAGACGGAAATCACCTGATGGGTGAGGGCGGAGAGATCATTATTCCGGCGGATGCTGCTGAGGTCAAGATAGACGAGACCGGAGCGGTATATGCAAACGGGGCATATGTCGACAGCCTTCTTATTACTGATTTTGAGGATTACAATTATCTGGTGAAATCAGGTGATACAATGTATCAGACCGTGGAGGGGGCAACCCAGATTCCTGCTGCAGCAACTGTAAGGCAGGGCTTCACGGAGCAATCCAATGTGAATGTAGTTGCAGAGATGGTTGAGATGATTACCATTACAAGAGCTTATGAAGCAAACCAGAAGGTAATCCAGTCCGTGGATAAGACTCTTGATCTTGCGGCGAATTCTGTTGGAAGGGTATAGGAGATAAGCAGTCCGGTGAATTGGAGGAAATGATATGATGAGATCCTTGTGGACGGCAGCGTCCGGTATGATTTCGCAACAGATGAATGTAGACACAATTTCCAATAATCTGGCCAATATCAATACGACAGGTTATAAGAAGGAAACGGCAGAATTTAAATCCTTACTGTATCAGACGATACAGGAGCAGGCATATGATAATAATGGCGACCCTAAGCCCTCCGGCATCCAGGTTGGACTTGGTGTACGGAATTCCGCAATCACTTCCCAATATACCCAGGGTACCATGCAGGAGACAGGAAATGATTATGATTTTGCGATTGTAGGGAAGGGCTTTTTTATGGTACGTACTCCGGACGGAGGAACGGCCTATACCAGAAATGGTTCCTTCGGACTGGCTAACGGGACGAATGGCATGACCATAGCTACCTCGGACGGTTATTCCTTGCTGGATACTACCGGTCAGCCGATCATAATTGATAATACGTATAATGCTTCAGATATATCCATTAATGAGAGCGGGCAGCTTTGCTATCCGGATGCTACCGGTTCAGCCGTTCCTATCGGCATTACAGTAGGTATTGCTCAGTTCAATAATCCCAGCGGCCTTGAGAAGATGTCGAACAGCTTGCTTCGTGAGACAGGAGCTTCCGGTACTGCGAGATTAGAGAGTGACGATGCCGCTTTGGCTAAGAGTAAATTGCGCCAGGGCTATCTGGAAGGCTCCAATGTTCAGGCAGTGGATGAGATGGTAAACCTGATCGTAGCACAGCGTGCTTATGAGATGAAATCCAAGATCATAACGGCTACGGATGAGATGCTTCAGCAGGCAAATAACTTAAGGTAACCTCATGATAGCAGAGGAAGAGTATCGTTTGGGTATTTACTAATCTTCCGGCTTTCAGAAAGGAGCATACGATGGCAATATCAATCGGGTCGGACTCCCAGTTCCTATCAGCAGCAGGGATGAACAAAGAGACCGCCAAAACGGATCAGCTGAAGGAAAAGCTGCAAAATAATAATGCGACAGATGAAGAACTCATGGAGGTCTGTAAAAGCTTCGAATCCTATCTCCTGGAGCAGGTGATGAAGGAAATGAGGGAATCTGTTCATACGGAAGAGGATAAGAATGATTATCTGGAGCAGTTCGGTGATATGCTTTATGAGGATTATGCAGAGAAAGCAACAGAAGGCCAGGGACTAGGGTTAGCACAGATGCTGTACGAAGCCATGAAAAGGAATTCTTAAGCCTGTCATTACAGTAAGGCATTGATATCAGAGCGGTATCAACATACATAGATAGTTCGGGCTGAATGATAAACTTTCAATGTCATTTTGAACAGAGCCGTTTAGAGGCCTTCGTTCGGAATGACATTTTCTTTATCCGGAAGCAGATATGAGCGGTGAAAGATACCGAATATTACCCGGTCGGGAATGCAGCATAGAAACGAATATAAAAGAAACCGAGCAGGAGGTGAAGAAATGGCCGAGATGGTGGAAGGCTATGTGGAAAGAATCGTATTCCGAAACGACGAGAACGGATATACGGTTCTAAGCCTTAAGGTAGATGTGGAGGAGCTTACCTGTGTCGGCAGCTTTACTCTGATCAGTGAAGGAGAATTTATTCTGGCTTCCGGAAATTACAGCGAACACCCGGTTTACGGGGAGCAATTTATTATGGAGAGCTATGAAATAAAGGAACCGGAGGATGTCTATTCCATAGAGAGATACTTAAGCTCCGGAGCCATCAAGGGAATTGGAAATGCCCTGGCAGCCAGAATCGTTAAGAAATTCGGTGAAGGAACCTTCCGGATTATCGTGGAGGACCCCGGCAGACTGGCAGAGGTGAAGGGCATCAGTGAACGGATGGCCATCGAGATTTACCGGCAGTTTGAGGATAAGAGGGATATGCGCAATGCCATGATGTTCCTCCAGAAATATAATATCAGCGGAAACCTAGCGGTCAGGATTTATCAGGAATACGGACCACGGATGTACGACATACTGAAGGAGAATCCTTATCGACTTGCCGAGGACATCGCAGGGGTAGGCTTTAAGACCGCAGATGAGATTGCACACCGCGTAGGAATCGGGAATGATTCCGATTACCGGATTAAAGCCGGAATACTCTATACCCTGCTGCAGGCAGGCAATGACGGACATGTCTATCTGCCGGAGCAGGAGCTTATCTTAAGGGCAAAGAATCTGTTACAGGCGGATGAAGAGAGTCTTCAGAGACAGCTCACTGCCTTAAGCATCGAGAAGAAGCTGATTGTTAAACCATCCGAAGAGGATAACCATATTTATTCCACTGTATATTACTATATGGAGCTGAATGTAGCAAGGATGCTTCATGATCTGAATATCCGCCATAATCTGAAGGAGGAGTATGTAGACAGCAGACTGGCGAGAATTGAGCAGCAGTTCGAAATCGAATTGGAGGAGCATCAGAGGACGGCAGTGAAAGAAGCCATCAGAAACGGGTTATTGATTGTTACCGGTGGTCCCGGTACAGGGAAGACAACCACCATCAATGCGATCATAAAGCTGTTTGAATCGGAGGGAATGGAGCTATTACTCGCAGCACCCACAGGAAGGGCTGCGAAAAGAATGACAGAAACTACCGGACAGGAAGCAAAGACCATTCACCGCCTGCTGGAGCTTTCAAAATTATCTGAGGAACAGGAGAATAAGTTTACCTTTGAACGTAACGAGACAAACCCGTTAGAAACAGATGTAATCATCATAGACGAGATGTCCATGGTAGACATCAGCCTGATGAACGCTCTCTTGAAAGCGATTTCGGTCGGAACCAGATTGATACTGGTAGGGGATGTGAATCAGCTGCCCAGTGTGGGACCGGGTAATGTGTTGAAGGATATCATCGAATCTCACAGCTTTAATGTTGTAAAGCTGACGAAGATCTTCCGGCAGGCAGCCGGCAGTGATATCATCGTGAACGCTCATAAGATCAATGCCGGTGAACAGATCAGCCTGGACAATAAGAGCAATGATTTCTTCTTCTTAAAGAGGGAGGACTCCGGTGTCATCACCGCAGTCATGATTAACCTCATTAAGAATAAGCTTCCGAACTATGTGAAAGCTACCCCCTTTGATATTCAGGTTCTGACCCCTATGAGAAAGGGGGAGCTGGGAGTGGAGCGGCTGAACGAGGTACTGCAGCAGGCACTTAATCCACCGTCTCCGGATAAAAGGGAGAAGGAATATCACCAGAACATCTACCGGGAAGGGGATAAGGTGATGCAGATTAAGAACAATTATCAGCATACCTGGGAGAATAAGAGCAGATACGGAATTACAACGCAATCGGGAACGGGAGTATTCAATGGGGATGCCGGGGTGATCAAGGAGATCAACCTATTCTCTGAGCATCTTATCGTGGAGTTTGATGATGGCCGATTGGTGGATTACAGCTTCAGCCAGTTGGAGGAGCTTGAGCTAGCATATGCCGTGACAATCCACAAATCTCAGGGCAGTGAATACCCTGCAGTCATTCTTCCGATCCTGGACGGTCCCAGGCTTTTGTTTAACCGTAACCTTCTCTATACTGCAGTAACCAGGGCGAAAAGCTGTGTTACAATTGTCGGAAGTGATTCCATGGTTAAGTTCATGATTGATAATAAGAACGAGCAGAATCGGTATTCGGGATTGCACGACCGGATCAAAGAATTGAGATAACGGATAGAATGGGAGGGAATAGCAGAATAATATAGGGGGATTTTGCTGAATCTGCCATAAACCTTGTTATAGGGTAAAAAAGTAGTGCAATAAACTGGAAATTAGGGTATAATTACTTTATGGTTATGAGTAGCATATACTGATCTTACTACGAAAACTTATATGGATATAAGTTTAAGTTACTAATATATGATTGGAGGAGAATACTTTGTCAGATATGTCATTGGTTGTAATGGCTGCGGGAATTGGCAGCAGATATGGTGGAGGAATTAAACAGCTCGAGCTGGTAGGACCCAGTGGTGAGATTATTATGGATTACTCCATCTATGATGCGATGGAAGCAGGCTTTAATAAAGTTGTATTTATCATCCGTAAGGATTTGGAAAAGGATTTTAAAGAAATCATAGGAAATAGAATAGAGAAGCATGTTCGCGTAGAATATGTGTTTCAGGAGATGGATGCTTTGCCGGAGGGCTTTACAAAACCTGCGGACCGAACGAAGCCCTGGGGTACCGGCCATGCTGTTTTATGCTGCAAGTATGCTGTTAAGGAACCCTTTGCGGTTATCAATGCGGATGACTACTATGGTAAGGAAGGTTTTAAGAAAATCTATGGATATCTGAAATCCGGTCATCAGACTCCGGGGGATTACTGCATGGCAGGCTTTATTCTTGGTAATACCTTAAGCGAGAACGGTGCAGTAACCAGGGGTGTCTGCAAGGTTGGAGAGGATGGTAAGCTTTCTGAAATCACGGAAACCTCCGGAATTGTTCCGAGGGGCGACCATGCGGCTGCGAAGGACAGCTCAGGTGCCGAGATAAGAATTGAACTTGATAGTGCCGTATCCATGAATATGTGGGGATTCCAGACAGATCTGTTTGATAAATTACAGGAAGGGTTCATCGAGTTTTTGTCGAAGCTTCCTGACAACGAGGTCAAGAAGGAATTTTTACTTCCCGAATTTGTAGGTAATCTGATGAAGAAGGAGCAGGCAACCGTTCAGGTTCTGAGGACCTCCGATCATTGGTTCGGAGTCACCTATAAAGAGGATAAAGAGAAGGTAGTAAAGTCTGTCAGAGCGTTGGTAGACCAGGGCGTTTATCCTGTAAAGCTATTTTCTTAAGGATCGGAAGGGCGGATTTATTTGTTACAGTATCTGATTGATATGCTGTATCCCGTCAGGTGTCCTGTATGCCGCGAGATCGTTGTTCCGAAAGGGCAGAGAATATGCGGCGGATGCCGGGATAAACTCCGGTTGATCGAAGACCCGCGCTGTAAAAAGTGCAGTAAACCTGTGGAGTTTGAAGAACAGGAATATTGCAGCGATTGTGAACGGAAGACCTTCCAGTATGTCAGGGGCTTCTCCGTCTGGGTTTATGATTCTGTCATGAAGGATTCTATAGCAGATTATAAATATAGAAATAAGAAGGAAAATGCCAAGTTCTATCTGGAAGAACTGGTCCGCCATTATGGAGAGGCCATACGGAAGCTTGCTCCGGATGCCTTGGTACCGGTTCCGATTCACAGGTCTAAATATAAGGTCAGGGGGTATAACCAGGCAGATATCCTTGCCAGAGGAATCGGAAAACAGCTTGGTATCCCTGTAATGTCCGAACTATTAGTCAGAGTAAAAAAGACGCTGCCGCAGAAACAGCTGGACGATAAGGAAAGGCTGGAAAATCTTAAGAAAGCCTTCTGTATGAACTTAAGGGAAGCGGATCGGTATGATAAACGATTAAACAGAATTTTGCTGGTCGATGATATCTATACTACCGGGAGTACGGTAGAGGCCTGTACCGGAATACTTCTGGAGTATGGGGTAGAGGAAGTGTATTTTGTGACACTATGTATAGGAAGAGGATATTAACCAGTTACTGTTACATTAAGGAGGAAAGTATATGGAAGTAAGGAACTGTAAAGGCTGTGGAAAACTATTCAATTATCTGTCCGGACCTCCCCTGTGCCCAACCTGTGCCAAAGCACTTGATTTAAAATTTGAGGAGGTCAAGGCTTATGTCTATGATCATCCAAGGTGTGATATGCAGGAGGTTTCTGATGAAATGGAAGTGTCCATCTCTCAGATTAAACAATGGATCCGTGAGGAGAGGTTATCCTTTGCAGAGGATTCCATGATCGGAATTGACTGCGAGAGCTGCGGAGTCACGATTAAGACAGGCCGTTTCTGTAAGTCTTGTAAGGACAAGCTGTCCAATGGCTTATCTAACCTCTATAAGCAGCCGGAAAAGCCGGTTCAAAGACAAAAGGATCCCAAAGAGAATCCGCGCATGCGTTATTTAAACCAGAACGATGTAAAATAAGGATTGATTGACATAGGCAGGTATTATTTCAAGGACCGGATCCCATCCTCGGTTATTGATATGGCACCTGCCTTATATAGTCTGCCGATTGCCCTTTTGAACGCATTCTTGCTGATATGGAACTCATCCTTGATTTTCTCAGCATCGGAACTGTCAGAGAAGGGCAGAAAGCCTCCTGCTGTTTTCAGTTTATCCATTATCATGGCAGAGTCGGTATCCATCTGAATATAGGAGCGCTCCCGGAGACTTAAGGTCAGCTTTCCGTCCTCCCGTACACTAATTACTCTAGCCTCCACTCTTTCTCCGATGCGAAGCTTCTTGAATAATTCGTTGTTGGGTATCATGGCTGAATATTTATGGT
Source organism: Bacillota bacterium (assembly GCA_023415595.1). Classification (GTDB taxonomy): domain Bacteria; phylum Bacillota; class Clostridia; order Lachnospirales; family Lachnospiraceae; genus Mobilitalea. The sequence continues at coordinate 4,351 of JAEZJW010000014.1, read as the reverse complement.
CGATAGCTACAAAGGCACCGAAGGAATCGATGATTTCATATATGATACCTTCCACCATATCATTTTTCTTATAGGGAGAATGAAGGGACAGGAAATCATATACCTTCATTGTTGCACACAGACGGCTGCTTTTATCAACATACAGACTTACCAGGATCTGATCACCTTCTTCGACCTGTCCTGTTTGTTCCTTATAAGGAAGCAGCAGATCCTTCATGAGTCCCCAATCAAGAAAGGCACCTATCTTTGAAATTTCTTTTACCCTAAGAACGGCTAAGCTACCAATGGTAAGCGGAACTTTAACCGTTGTAGCAATCTCTCTGTCTTCTGAATCTTTATAGATAAATACCTCCAGCCGATCACCGGTTTTGGCTCCCTCCGGAGCTTCCTTTTGGGGAAGCAGAATTCTGTGCTGACTGTCTGAGCCCGGTTCCCCCAAATAATAACCGAAATCTGTTTTCTTTACTATTTCCAGTGTCTGATACTTTCCTAATTCAATCATGATAAAATCCTTTCCTAAACAGTGGTATTTGATCCGGCCGGTTTATGGCATCCTTCCGTTATTTGTTGAACTCCAATATGGTAAAAGGTTTTCCGGTGTCATCGGAAAGCACGATAGTACAGGTATTATCCCCAAGAGCTATCATAGGGTATATGATGTCACCCAGTACCGCCTGCTTACGGTACTCTGCCCGTAAGGAGGAGACGAAGAAATCCTCGGGGAGGAATTCTTCGGCCATTTTTATGTATTGCCCATTATTTACATGGTTATACGAATCGATATTTGATTTCTTAACAGGAAATGGAGTTAGGGACTGCAGCTGTTCGGGCGTCTTGATCTTCCGGCCGGAATGCTCCATGGGATACGGGGGTTCCAGTACATAACCGGATAATTCCGCAGAGGTTTTAATCGGTGTACCGGTACCCAGATCCATATTCGCCCAGATAGAGTCTGCCACAGCAAGGATCTCCCCCTGCTCATTTTTCATTATAAAGTTACGGTAGCCATAAAAGCCTTTAAATGCATAGGGCCAGGTGCCAATGGTAATGACTTCACCCAGCTTTCCCTGCTTTAGGATATGGAGCTGCCAGCTTGTCAGGATCCAAATCCGGTTCTGCTCCTTCAGATAGGAAAGTCCGACATTCAATTCCTCGGACTGGAAGGTGGAACAATCCTGAAAATAATTTATGATGGAGGAAGGATCCATGGTTCCCTTCCTGTGATTTAATTCGGTATAGCGGATTTTGCTGTTAAAAGTATACATCTTGACCATGCCTTTCAAATTCATCCTACTATTATAGCATTGAATTTCATTTTTATATAGTATTTTTTGCCTAATAGCTTCAATTTCTTGGATCTAGGGCTGTAAGTATGAAAAATACTGGTATTTCTATCATATATTTGTTATAATAGGCTTGTTCGAAGGGAGGAATACAGTTGGACTCGACGGAGTATTATAATGAGAACGCAGCTGAGTATTTTGATAATACAGTTGATTTGGATATGAAGGTGTATCTTGACCGGTTTCTTGAGTTTCTGCCGGATGGAGGCAGCATTCTGGATCTGGGTTGTGGTTCCGGAAGAGATAGCGCATATTTTATGTCCTTAGGATATGATGTTACAGCATTGGATGGTTCGGAGGAGATGTGCAGCCTCGCTAGTGTCCACATCGGTAAAGATGTTTTGCATATGACCTTTGATGAGATGGATTTTGAGGATGTGTTTGATGGCGTTTGGGCAAGTGCTTCCTTACTTCATGTACCCAGGAATGAGATGGGCGGAATCCTCCAAAAGATTATCCGCAGCTTAAAGAAGGACGGAACTTTGTATTTTACCTTAAGATATGGTGATTTTGAAGGAGAGAAGGGGAAGAGATACTTTACCTATTACCGGACCCGTAATCTGAAGGAGCTTTTGGCAGAATTCGAAGAACTGGAATTGATTGAGATAAAGAAATATAATGATATCAGAGAAGACAAGGATTTCGTATGGCTTCATGCACTGGTGAAAAAAATGCAGGGATAGCACAGGGTTCCGATATAGCGGTTAAACCCTGATATCAATATTTGTGCCAAGACCCGGCTGAACAGACTGCTCCATCAATTTGATCAGGCTCTGTCCTGCTTGTTCTATGGTATCAAGATTTTTGCCCAGAACTGCGATGCCTACAGAAGTACTGTTAACGGGCTGATGAATGATAGTAGGGGATCCAATTTTCATGAAGTTGCTCCTTCCTTCCTATAAGGAATGAATAGAATATTGTGTTTAAGTAATAATGTAATTATTATTCCTTAAATTACTGACATGTCATTATACCGTAATACGGTGATGCCATGTTTTCTATTATATATACTTAGTAGATCATAATAAGGGTTAGAATACTTAACGTAAAGCCCAGTATCTATGATTGGATTATAACATATTTAATTGAATTTTGAAATATACAAATGTAAAGACAGGATAAAACATAAGGAGGAAGAAATATGATTTATGATGTAATTATTATTGGCTCAGGGCCAGCCGGGTTATCTGCTGCAATTTATGCAATGCGGGCTGAACTGAGTTGTATTGTTATAGAAAAAGCGGGGTTAAGCGGCGGGCAGATCATTAATACCTATGAGGTGGATAATTACCTTGGGACACCCGGGATCAGCGGCTTTGATCTGAGCCAGAAGTTCAGGGAGCATTGCGATAATCTGGGGACCACCTTTATCACCGGTGAGGTGAAGGAATTCCATCTGGAGGGTGACCTTAAAATTGTAACATTGGATGATGATACGGTATATCAATCGAAGACCGTAGTAATCGCCACGGGTGGCGTACCGAGACATCTGAATGTGGATGGTGAGGAGAAGCTTTCCGGTATGGGGGTTTCCTATTGTGCCACCTGCGATGGCGCATTCTTCAAAAAGAAGACAGTAGCCGTAGTCGGAGGCGGTGATGTGGCCGTAGAGGATGCAATCTTTCTCGCCAGAATATGTGAAAAGGTATATGTCATCCATAGACGTGACCAGTTCAGGGCATCCAAGAGCATTTCCTCGAGGCTTCTCGCGCTGGAAAATGTTACGATCCTTTGGGATAGTGTTGTAGAACGTATTAACGGTAATGACACGGTGGAATCCATTGAAGTCAAGAATCTGAAAACCAACGATACCAAGGTTTACGATTTATCCGGGGTCTTTATAGCGGTAGGATATCTTCCGAATTCAGAAACCTATAAGAAGGTTGTAGCAACGGATGCCGGTGGATATATCATAGCGGGTGAGAGCTGTGAGACGAATATACCGGGAATCTATGCTGCCGGTGATGTCCGTACGAAGGATTTAAGGCAGATAATTACTGCTGCGTCAGATGGTGCAAACGCAATTACAGCAGTAGAAAAATATTTGAATCAAATTTAACATAAAATTATACCAAAACATGGCAGAAGTGACTGAATTTTAAGATAATTTCTTATTAAAAGTCGTTTTTGCCGTGTTTTTTCGTTGACACCACATTCCATATTTGTTATAATTACGTCGTGAGATGTAATAAATTTGTAACATTTAGCTGTGGCACGACAGCAGCCTTACTTGCAATACTTGGAGGATAAGATACATGAGAAGAATTGAGGCTTTGAAACCTGTAATTTTTGCCGTATCAGCTGCGTTATTTCTATCAATTCCTTACTCAGTGGCGTATGCCAGTACGGAAGAGGGCGTTGCCGGAATGGCAAAATCCCTGGATCAGGTTGAAGAAAGTTCAGAAGACTACATAACACAGATCTATCAGGCAAAGTTCATATCACCCCTGGATGATAAGGGCGTAGCAGACGTAACGAATTATGTGAATATCAGAAGTAAGCCGTCCACGGACAGCGAAGTTGTCGGAAAACTATACCGAGGCTGTGCCGCAGACATTCTTGAACGGCTTGAGGGTGACTGGGTCAGGATTAAATCCGGTGATGTAGAAGGCTATATCGCAGCGAATTATCTGGTAACAGGAAAAGATGCTGAGAAGATGGCAGATGAATTCGCCACCAAGTATGCAACTGTAATTAATACCTCAACTCTCAGAGTACGAGCTGAGCAAAGCACGGAGGCCACAACCCTGGAATTAATTCCGGAAGGTGAAACCTATATCGTATTAAAGGAGTATGAAGAGTGGGCAGAGATCCTGCTGGGCACAGATGACTCCGGTAACGATTTCACAGGCTTTGTATCAAAGGATTATGTTAAGATTGACATAGAATTTAAGGAAGCAATTTCGATAGAGGAAGAGCAAAGGATCTTAAGAGAACAGCAGGAAGCAGAACGCGCCGAAGCGGAACGCTTAAGAAAGCTGGAAGAAGAGAAGGCCAGAAGGAAAGCA
>JAEZJW010000205.1 GCA_023415595.1 Bacillota bacterium | reverse complement strand
CCCGCTTAGATGCATTACGTAGCGGTACATAAGGTTCTAAATTACAGAACCTAAGTACCGACGAATGTAAATACTCACCATGGAAATCATTTCTCCCCGGTCCTGTATGATATACTTTATTAAGGCTGAACTGAATCACTGCCATAGAGGTTTCGCAATCATATGCCCACTAGGGCTTTCGCAAGCATCTTGCCACTCATGATTGGGTATGATATAATGAACGCGGTTCAATACATTTATATCATATCCATTCTTATCAGGGCAGGAGGGACGAGCCTGCCGTTAAAGAGTGGAAAGCGGGCAGCTTGCCTGCTGTGAAATCAGATACTCAGGAGGAACAACATGTCCGTAGACCAAAGTAAAATCAGGAACTTTTGTATCATTGCCCATATAGACCATGGTAAGTCAACTCTGGCGGACCGTATTATTGAGATGACCGGTTTGCTGACCAGCAGAGAGATGCAGGCACAGGTGCTGGATAATATGGATCTGGAGCGTGAGAGGGGCATTACCATTAAGGCGCAGACTGTGCGTACCGTGTATAAAGCGAAAAACGGTGAGGAATATATCTTCAATTTAATCGATACTCCGGGACATGTGGATTTTAACTATGAGGTGTCCAGAAGTCTGGCAGCCTGCGAAGGTGCGATCCTGGTGGTAGATGCAGCCCAGGGCATAGAGGCACAGACACTGGCCAATGTATATCTGGCACTTGAGCAGAATCTGGATATCATGCCGGTGATTAATAAAATTGATCTGCCCAGCGCAGAGCCGGAACGGGTCATTGCCGAGATCGAGGATGTTATCGGTCTGGAAGCCCAGGATGCACCTCTGGTTTCTGCCAAGCAAGGACTTAATATCGATCAGGTGTTGGAACAGATCGTAACGAAGATTCCTGCACCGAAGGGTGACACAGAGGCTCCCCTGCAGGCATTGATCTTCGACTCCTTATACGATTCCTATCGGGGTGTCATTATCTTCTGCCGGATCAAGGAAGGCAGGGTGAAGAAGGGCACACAGATCAAGATGATGGCGACAGGAGCAATCTCTGAGGTGGTTGAGGTCGGAATCTTCGGTCCCGGTCAGTTTATTCCCTGTGAGGAGCTGACTGCCGGAACAGTAGGTTACATCACGGCCAGCTTAAAGAATGTGAAGGATACCCGAGTCGGTGATACGGTTACCGATGCCGCACGTCCCTGTGCCGAGCCGCTGCCCGGATATAAGAAGGTAAATCCGATGGTATACTGTGGTATGTATCCGGCCGATGGAGCGAAGTATCCGGACCTGCGGGATGCCCTGGAGAAGCTTCAGTTAAACGATGCTGCCCTCCAATTCGAGCCGGAAACCTCCGTGGCCTTAGGTTTCGGCTTCCGTTGCGGTTTTTTAGGCCTTCTTCATCTGGAGATCATCCAGGAAAGACTGGAGAGAGAATACAATCTGGACCTGGTGACGACAGCACCGGGCGTTGTATATAAAATCCACAAAACGGACGGAACTATGATGGATATCACGAATCCGACGAACATGCCGGATCCCTCCGTCATCGATTATATGGAAGAGCCGATCGTGTCAGCCGAGATTATGGTTACTACAGAATTCGTCGGCTCCATCATGACGCTGTGTCAGGAGAGACGCGGAGTTTATCTCGGAATGGAATATATGGAGACTACCAGAGCCTTATTAAAATACGAACTGCCGCTAAATGAAATCATCTATGATTTCTTCGATGCTCTTAAATCCAGATCCAAGGGCTATGCCTCCTTCGATTATGAGCTGAAGGGCTATGAGCAGTCCGAGCTTGTGAGGTTGGATATCCTGATTAATAAGGAAGAAGTGGATGCGCTGTCTTTCATCGTTCATGCCGAGAGTGCTTATGAGCGAGGCAGGAGAATGTGCGAGAAGCTGAAGGATGAGATTCCGCGCCAGCTCTTCGAGATCCCGATTCAGGCAGCGATTGGAAGCAAGATCATCGCCAGGGAGACTGTGAAAGCGATGAGGAAGGATGTACTGGCTAAGTGTTACGGCGGTGATATCACCCGTAAGAAGAAGCTTCTTGAGAAGCAGAAGGAAGGTAAGAAGAGGATGAGACAGGTTGGTAATGTCGAGATTCCTCAGAAGGCCTTTATGAGTGTCCTGAAGCTGGATGATGACTAAAAAATATGAATAATATGATTACTAAAAAACAGGAGTATACCCCGCTTGAACTTTATATCCATATCCCGTTCTGCGTGAAGAAGTGCGATTATTGCGATTTTATATCCGCTCCGTCCGGGGAATTGGTTAAAGAGCGATATTTTGAAGCTTTGCGGGAGGAAATCAGAAGCTATGAAGGGAGAATGGACGGATACCGGGTCGTGTCAATCTTCATCGGCGGAGGTACTCCCTCCAGTGTGGCTGCAGGATACCTGAAGGAAATCCTGGCTACTGTTCGGGAGGTATTTGTACTGGCGGACGGTGAGGAGGTACCGGAGATTACTATTGAGGTGAATCCGGGGACAGTGGATCATGATAAGTTAATGACCTACCGGGAGGCCGGAATTAACCGGATCAGCTTCGGGCTCCAATCCACTCTTGATCATGAACTAAAGCTTCTGGGAAGAATTCATGACTATGAACAATTTCTTGAGAACTATTCCCTGGCCAGAAGCATAGGCTTTGATAACATAAATGTGGACCTGATGTCAGCTCTGCCGGGACAGACCTTACAGGATTGGGAGATCACACTGAAGAGGATAGCCGAGTTAAAACCGGAGCATATTTCAGCCTACAGCCTGATTATTGAAGAAGGCACCCCATTCTATGATCGTTATGGAGAGGGAAACCCGGAAGAAGACCAGCTTCCGGAGGAAGAGACGGACAGGCTGATGTATGCGAGAACTAAGGAAATCCTGAAGGACTATGGATATCACAGATATGAAATATCGAACTATTCCAGGAAGGGATATGAATGTAGGCACAATCTGGGCTACTGGACCGGCATTCCTTATCTGGGTCTTGGACTTGGAGCCTCCTCCTGCCTTAAGTATACCAGGTTTCATAATACGGCTGAGTTGGAAGAATATATAGAAGTATGCACGATGTCGTGTAAAGGATTAGAAAATGAACCAATAGATTCTGAAACACAGGAACAAACAACACCACTTCGGGATATTCTGGGAATCAGGAGAGAGCTGCAGGATTTAAGCCGGAAGGAACAAATGGAGGAATACATGTTTCTGGGTTTACGGCTGACGGAGGGAATAAGCAGGGAAGAGTTCCACAGAAAATTCGGACAGGAGATTGAGACGATATACGGGAAAGTAATCGCGGACTTAAAAACCAAGGGCTTACTGGAAGAAGGCAAGGGTTTGCTTTACCTGACGGAATACGGAATTGATGTCAGCAATCAGGTATTAGCGGAGTTTTTACTGGATTAGCATTATGTGGGTGCATGATATTTTATGCATGGCCTCGACTAGCTCCGTTATCAATAAATTTTGAAGAAGGCTCCGCAGAAAGCGGAGCTTTTTTGATGCATTTTCATTCTTTCTAGCTTAAGTAAATACGAAATTTTCTTTGAAAATATCCTTGACAAACGAATCTGATAGTGCTATTTTATAACTAGATGTTAGCACTCCACCTAAGTGAGTGCTAATAACGAGAAATGACAAGGCTGCTATTTCGGATCGAGGTGAATTATGCAGGAACTGGACGAAAGAAAATTAATAATTCTTCAGGCAATCATAAAAAACTACCTGGAAACAGGGGAGCCTGTCGGTTCAAGGACGATATCCAAATATACCGACCTTAATTTGAGCTCTGCTACGATCCGGAACGAAATGTCGGATCTGGAGGAGCTGGGCTATATCATTCAGCCCCATACCTCGGCAGGACGTATTCCTTCTGATAAAGGTTACCGCCTTTATGTTGACCTCCTGCTCAAGGATAAAATCAAAGAAGTTGAGGATATGAAGGTGCTGCTGTTAGAGAAAGCAGATAAACTGGAGAATATACTTCAACAGGTTGCGAAGATGCTGGCAGTCAATACGAATTATACAACGATGGTAACAACACCTCAATATAAGAAGAAAGTAAAGTTCGTCCAGCTGACCGAACTGGAGGATGATCAGCTGCTGGCGGTCATTGTATTTGAACGCAACATTGTCAAGAATAAAATAATTCATGTAACAGCATCCTTAAATAAGGAAACCATCTTAAAGCTGAATATTGTTCTGAATACCTTCCTGCAGGGTCTGGATCTGGCAGAGATCAACCTCCCGGTGATTACGAAGATGAAGGAACAGGCCGGAGATTACAGGACCATCGTGAACGACATTCTGGATGCGATCATGCAGGCAGTATCCGAAGAGGATGACATAGAGATCTTTACCTCCGGAACGACGAATATCTTAAAATATCCCGAGCTCAGTGATAAGGATAAGGTTTCTGAATTATTATATACCCTGGAAGAGAAGAAGATGCTAACAGAGCTGATCCAGGATAAGATAGAAGATAAGGATAGCAGGGGAATTCAGGTTTATATCGGTGATGAGACTCCGGTGGAAGCCATGAAGGACTGCTCGGTCGTAACGGCAACCTACGAAATAGAAGAGGGTGTCTACGGCAAGGTAGGTATTATCGGTCCGAAAAGAATGAATTATGAGAAAGTGGTAAGTACACTTCAGACCTTAATGTCCCAGCTGGATGATATCTTTAAGAAAAAGTGACTATTCAGAATAGATAAATAAATGAGTATAACACAGGATCAGAAAGGTGGATTGTGTGTGTTAGAGGATTCCGATAAGACGATAGAGGTAATAAAAGCAGCTATGGAAAAGGAGAGAAATCGAATGGACAGAACGAAGGAGACTATGGAGGATCAGGTGAATGCAGACGATCAGGATGCATTATTTGAGGAAACCATATCAGATGCAGAAGCTGAGGAGTCAACAGAAGACTTAGAGATGGAGGAGAACAGCATTTACTCTGAGGATGATATAGAAGCTGCTGCTGATGCTGATGCTGACGGAAAACCGGCAAAGCAGGGGAAATCCTTTTTTAAGAGCGGTAAGAATAAGGAGCTGGCTGCAAAGGATGCAAAAATAGAGGAATTGTCGGATCGTCTGATGAGAAACATGGCCGAATTTGATAATTTCCGTAAACGTACTGAGAAGGAAAAAAGCCAGATGTATGACATCGGCGTGAAAAGCATCATTGAGAAGCTTCTGCCTATCATAGATAATTTTGAGCGTGGCTTAGGAGCCCTTACCGATAAGGATAAGGAAAATGCCTTTGCCCAGGGAATGGAACTGATCTATAAGCAGATGACGAATTCACTGGAAGAGATCGGTGTAAAGCAGATTGAAGCGGTTGGCAAGGAGTTTGATCCCGCTCTTCATAACGCCGTAATGCACGGAGAGGACGAAACCATGGGTGAGAACATCATCTCCGATGAATTCCAAAAGGGATATATCTACCGTGACATTGTTGTCAGACACAGTATGGTGAAGGTAGTTAACTAAGGCCATTCGGGTATCATAGCCCGGTAGGCCCATAAGATTATTCATATCAAGAATCAACAATATATCATATAGGAGGAAAATATTATGGGAAAAATCATAGGAATTGATTTAGGTACCACAAATTCATGTGTTGCCGTAATGGAAGGCGGAAAGCCAGTTGTTATCGCTAATACCGAGGGTGCCAGAACCACCCCTTCCGTAGTAGCATTTACAAAGACAGGAGATCGTTTGGTTGGTGAGCCTGCAAAGCGTCAGGCGGTTACTAATTCCGATAAGACCATTTCATCCATCAAGAGACATATGGGAACCGATTATCGTGTGAAGATTGACGATAAGAGATTTTCACCCCAGGAAATCTCTGCAATGATCCTTCAGAAGCTGAAGGCAGATGCAGAAAGCTATCTGGGAGAGAAGGTTACCGAAGCTGTTATCACGGTTCCTGCATATTTCAACGATGCTCAGAGACAGGCAACCAAGGATGCAGGCAAGATTGCAGGTCTGGATGTAAAACGTATCATTAACGAGCCTACAGCTGCAGCATTGGCTTACGGCCTTGATAACGAGCACGAGCAGAAGATCATGGTATATGACCTTGGCGGCGGTACCTTCGACGTATCCATCATCGAGATCGGTGACGGAGTAATCGAGGTTTTAGCTACCTCCGGTGATAACCATCTTGGCGGTGACGACTTCGACGACAGAATCGTAAGATTTATGATCGATGAATTCAAGAAGTCCGACGGTGTGGATCTGTCCCTGGATAAGATGGCATTACAGAGATTGAAGGAAGCAGCGGAGAAGGCGAAGAAGGAATTATCCTCCGCAACCACAAGTAATATTAATCTTCCTTTCATCACAGCAACCGCAGATGGTCCGAAGCATTTTGATATGAATCTGACCAGAGCGAAATTCGATGAATTAACCCATGACCTGGTAGAGAGAACCGTAGTTCCGGTACAGAATGCCTTAAGAGATGCCGGTATCTCCACTTCAGACCTGAAGAAAGTACTGTTAGTCGGTGGATCCACCCGTATGATTTCCGTAGTGGATAAGGTTAGACAGTTAACCGGCCAGGAACCCAGCAAGACTCTGAACCCGGATGAATGTGTAGCAATTGGTGCTTCCATCCAGGGTGGTAAGCTGGCAGGCGACGCAGGTGCAGGTGACATCCTGTTACTTGACGTAACCCCGCTTTCCCTCTCTATCGAGACCCTCGGCGGCGTAGCTACCAGACTGATTGAGAGAAATACCACCATTCCGACGAAGAAGAGCCAGATCTTCTCCACAGCTGCCGATAACCAGACTGCGGTTGATATTAACGTAGTACAGGGTGAGAGACAGTTTGCGAAGGACAACAAGAGTCTCGGACAATTCCGTCTGGACGGAATTCCTCCGGCAAAGAGAGGTGTTCCTCAGATTGAGGTTACCTTCGATATCGATGCGAACGGTATCGTAAATGTATCCGCTAAGGATCTCGGAACCGGCAGAGAGCAGCATATTACGATTACCGCCAGCTCCAACCTTTCCGATTCTGATATTGATAAGGCAGTAAGAGAAGCTGCTGAATTTGAGGCTCAGGATAAGAGACGTAAGGAAGCGGTGGATGTCAGAAATGATGCGGACTCCATGGTATTCCAGACGGAGAAGGCACTGAGTGAGGTTGGCGATAAGGTCAGTGCCGAGGATAAGTCCACAGTTGAAGCTGACCTGGCAAGACTGAAGGAGCTGATTGAAAAATCCAACCCTGAGGTAATGAGCGAGGGTGAGGTTGCAGATATCAAGGCTGCGAAGGAAAAGCTGATGAATGATGCCCAGGCATTATTTGCGAAGCTGTATGAGCAGAGCGGTGCTGCCGGAGCAGGCGGACCCGGCCCGGATATGTCCGGTGCAGGAAGCCACGGAGCTTCCCAGACCTATGACGGAGACGTTGTAGACGGAGATTATAAAGAAGTTTAATTTATAGAATGATGACGGTGGAAGGCATCCGTAAGGAAAACAACGGATATTCTTGACGGATACCTTCCGTTCCGTTATGATAGTTTATGTGCGCGAAGGCGTATGCGGATTTTAAGAAATCACTAACGTGTTTCTTCAGATAAATAAGGTTGACGATAGGTGGTCCTTACAGACTGCCTATTTGCCTATGATAAAGTGAAATCAGCAGCAATGAAAGGTGAAGGATAAGATGGCGGATAAAAGAGATTATTATGAGGTCTTAGGTGTCAGCAGGACAGCGACGGATGAGGAATTAAAAAAAGCATACAGACAACTGGCGAAAAAGTACCATCCTGATACCAATCCCGGGGATACGACAGCAGAAGCAAAATTCAAGGAAGCATCTGAAGCCTATGCAGTACTAAGCGATGCGGATAAGCGCAGACAGTATGACCAATTCGGCCACTCTGCCTTCGAAGGCGGTGCCGGTGGTGCAGGAGGCTTTGATTTCAGCAGCTTTGATATGGGCGACATCTTCGGCGATATCTTCGGAGACCTTTTTGGCGGACGTTCCAGACGGACAAATAATGGTCCGATGCAGGGAGCTAATCTCAGAACCTCTGTCAGAATTACCTTTGAGAATGCTGTCTTCGGTACGGAGAAGGAACTGGAGCTGAATCTGAAGGATGAATGTAACACCTGTCACGGCAGCGGTGCGAAGCCCGGAAGCAGCGCAGAGACCTGTCATAAATGCGGTGGTAAGGGTCAGGTGGTCTATACCCAGCAATCCCTGTTCGGTATGGTAAGGAATGTCCAGACCTGTCCCGATTGTAAGGGGTCAGGTAAGATCATCAAGGATAAATGCCCGGATTGCTATGGTACCGGCTTTATCTCCAGCAGAAAGAAGATTAAGGTTTCGATCCCAGCAGGAATTGATAACGGCCAGAGTGTCAGAATCCGTGGAAAGGGCGAACCTGGAACTAACGGAGGCCCGAGAGGCGATCTGCTGGTGGATGTAGAAGTAAGCAGGCATCCGATCTTCCAGAGACAGGATTTTGATATTTTCTCAACTGCACCGATTTCCTATGCAACCGCAGTACTCGGCGGAGATATTAAGATTAGTACGGTGGACGGTGATGTTGTCTATAATGTAAAGCCCGGAACCCAGACCGATACGAAGGTCCGTTTAAGGGAGAAGGGTGTGCCGACCTTAAGGAATAAGAATGTCAGAGGCGACCATTATGTTACCCTGGTGGTACAGATACCTACCGGCTTAACCTCCGAACAGAAGGACTTATTGAAGAAATTTGATGATGCGATGAACGGAAGACGGGACGAAAGCCAGGAGGACACAGACAAAGAGAAGGGCAAGAAGAAGTTCTGGAAATAAGAAATGTTGATAAGCCTCACGGACTGGAGCATCCTATTCGTGAGGCATTACCTTATTATACGCATGGATGAAATACTTTAGGCTGTAAAAAAAATATAATGGAGAACAAATATGAAATGGACGAAATTTACCCTGGAGACAACCTCTGAGGCAGTCGATCTGGTCAGTGATCTGCTGATGGAGCTTGGGATTGAAGGAATTGAGATCAGTGATAAGATTCAGATCACGGAGCAGGAGAGAAAGCAGCTATTTATAGATTTTCTGCCGGAGCTTCCGGAGGATGACGGGAAAGCCGTGATTACCTTCTATACGGATCCGGCCGAGGATATCCCGGCACTTCTGAGACAGATTGAGGAAGGACTGAAGGAGCTGTCGGAATTCATAGAGATCGGTAGCGGTAAGCTTGAGGTATCCGATACCGAGGATAAGAACTGGATCAATAACTGGAAACAATTTTTCAAGCCCTTCCGTATCGATGATACGATAGTCATTAAGCCGACCTGGGAGGAGCTGACGGAGGTCAAAGAATCGGACCTGGTCATAGAAATTGACCCGGGAACGTCCTTCGGTACCGGGGCACACGAGACCACGAAGCTCTGTATCCTGAGCCTGAAGAAACATCTGAACACAGGTGATTCGGTACTGGATGCGGGCAGCGGAAGCGGAATTCTATCCATCCTCGCCAGAAAGCTTGGAGCCGGTGGAGTACTCGGTATCGATATCGATCCGTTGGCTACTGCAGCTGCAATCGAAAATTCTGGTGTGAATGGTATACCGGCAGCTGAACTGATGAAAATCGACTATGAGAGGGGACTGACAGAAGGTGCTTCCGGGGATGCGATTAATTTCGTAACGGGAAATATCATAGAAGATACGGATTTTCGCTCCATGGTAGGAAAGGACCGTTTTGATCTGGTGGTGGCGAATATCTTAGCAGATGTGATCATCCCATTATCTGCGGTCATCGGGGAAAATATGAAGTCAGGTGGAATCTTCATCAGCTCCGGCATCATCAATACGAAGGAGACAGCTGTAGAACAAGCTTTAAAGTCGAATGGTTTTCAAATCCTCGAGGTAAATCGGATGGGAGACTGGGTATGTTTCGTGGCCAAGAAGTAGTCAGGTAACTATAATATTATTATGTTAACATTATGAATTCGATATGCTGGAGTAGGTATATAATATAAGTATAAAAGTAACGCCGGGCTTATGGCCCGGCGTTTTTTGCTCTATAGTTCAGAATCAGTTGTAGTATGGATATATTGAGTCTGACTTCTTATCCTTTATTCAAAGATCAATGTTTTCAGCATGGCGTCTATTCTTGCACCATAACCTTCAGCAGCCTCCAGAAAATATTGAGTTTCAATGAAATAGTAGTAATTTCCGTATTCGATTACATAATAATTGTTTACGGTTGAGTTCCACTCATTGCCTGCGGTACTGCGGTAATGTAAGGCTGTGTAGTTTCCGAAGGGTACTTCCTCCATCATATCAGGAGTAATATGTGTATTTAGGGTATTATTATCGGATATTGCCCATTGCGGTAAATCTGAGCTATGATTATTATCCTTTACGCTATTATCAATACGTCTTATATTAACATATACATAAGGGTAAAGTTCCGGATCAGGATTGTCAGCCGTGAAGCTGTCTATATTCTCAACTAGTCTGGCAAACTTAAAACGATCCTTATCATAGGTGATCTGATAACCCAGGTCACTATGATAAACCATTCCGTTAATTTCTTCTTCCATCCCTTCAATCTGGATCGTAAGCTTTTTGGCTTCCTCGGCAGGTTTTACCGGCTGGGACGCGTCTTTAGCCTCATCGGTATGATCGTCAGCATTCTCTGATACAGTTTCACTGATTGTATCCTTTTGCTCTGTATCGGTATGAAACTCAGAAGCAGTCTGATCCGTAAGGAGCTTGTCGGTTTCATCTGATGCTCCTGATAAACCTATAGAGGAAGACAGAGTGTCAGCAATTACAACAGGCTCTTTCTCAATCTGAGCCATGGAACAGCCTCCGGTTGTCATGGCAGCTACGAGAAACATAGTTAAGAGGTAATTTTTTTTCATATGATCATCCTTTCCACATCCTATTCATATAATAATTTCTTTTACAGGTCTTATTATAGTGGATGGAAATATCAGTCCTGTAGTTATGATGTAACAGAGTTGTAAATTCTAATATGATAAGGGCATCAAAAGCCCTCTTTAATTACTCATCATCAATTTGTACAATTCAACTTATGTTATTGCGATACAGAACATAGTTCATTCGCAACACGCTTCCGCTTGGATGAATTACGTAATGGTTCATAAGGTCCTATAATACAGGACCTAAGAACCAACGAATTCATACAGTTGCTCATTGGACTAGGTTCTGCATCACTGATGCCAAGTTATCGATTATACAAATTGACGATACCAAAGTAAATGAAGGGGTTTTGATGCCCTTCTCATTCATTGGGAGTTTCAAATATAATCCGGATCGTTGTTCCTTCCCCTTCTCTGGAGGCAATCGTTAGCTCTGCATGATGAAGTCTCGCAATATTCCGGCAGATGGATAGCCCCAGACCGGCACCGCCGGTCCTTCTTGAACGGGATTTATCTACCCGGAAGAAAGGGTTTGTGACCTGAGATATTTTATCCTGCGGTATTCCTATGCCGTTATCCGACACCTCAAGGATGAGACTGTCCAGATCTTGATATGCACGGACTCTGATCCTTCCTCCATCTGAAAGTGCCTGCAGGCTGTTCTTTACCAGGTTGGTCAACAGCATTAAGAGTAAGGTGCGGTCAGCCTTCAGAGTGAAGATGGATGTCTCCTTGATCAATGTGATATGATGTTCGGTTAACTGTACCTGAAAGGTGTTTTCCAGCTCGGCGAATAATTCAGTCAGATCCACCTCGGTGAACTCCGGGGGTTGCTCTCTCGTTATGGTCAGCAACATCAGCTTGTTGAACATATCCTTAATCTTCCCTGATTGCAGGCGGATATGCTCGGCTGCCTGCGCTTTCTGTTTCTCAGTGGCGTTGGCATTTTTTAGAAATTCAGCATATCCCTGGATGGAGGTCATCGGAGTGTTCATCTCATGAGACAGGTCATCAATGAATTCCTGTAGCTCCTTCGCCCTCTCTTCGAGCTCCGAGGTACGGGCTTCTATAGCGGAGGCCATATGATTAAAGGCATTTGCCACATCCTTGAACTCATCCTTGGACTCAGGAATGCGGATACTGTAATCACCGCCTGAGATCGCTGCGGCGCCCTTACTTAAGATACCAACCGGTTTGGTGATCCACCTCGAATACAGATAGGAGAGAGAACCTAAGAGCAGAAATAAAAATACACCAAGCAGCATAGCCATACGGATATTGGAAATCCGGGTCTGGTAAAGGGCGGTGATATCCCTGGCATAGAGGAGAACTGCCTGCCTTTCCGGATGAAGTACTCCGGCAACCAGAATATCATGCCCCGATCCATGCTCTGTCACGTGAACCAGCTTGGTCTTAGCGTCCACCGTGAGTAGGTCTTTCTGTTGATCCGTTCTCAGGCCGGTATTGTCAAAGAGTATTTTACCATCCAGGAAGAGGGCTAGCCGTATGTCCCGTTTCTCATAGTATTCTCCATATCTGTCCATCAGAGGACGGATCGTATCCTCGGAAGCAGTAGTTAAATTAATGCCGTTAGTGATGGAGGACCTGATATAATCGAACTCATTCAAGGAGCGGGACTGCTCCCGGTCAATGTTGTTCAGGTGGCTTTTATTGATCAGATAGGCTGAGCTTATGGTAAGTGCGGTCAAGGATACCATAAGAATGCTTATGAATATTCTGAGCCAAAGCTTCATTCCTTCGGCACCTCCAATCGGTAACCGAATTTATAAACCGTCTTGATATAATCCTCCCAGCTCAGCTTCTTTCTAAGCCTCTGGATATGCATATCCACGGTTCTGGTTTCACCAATATAGTCATAGCCCCAGGCGGTGTTCAGAAGCTGCTCCCTGGTAAGGGCAAGATTACGGTTCTTGATCAGGGCTTCCAGAAGGGAGTATTCCTGGGAGGTAAGATCAATTACCGCATCTGCTTTCCGGACGATCCGTTCCTTCAGCCTGACCTCGATCTCTCCGAGGTGGAAGCTATCCTGTACATGACCGCCTCTTCTTAAGACCACATCGATCCTGGCTAACAGCTCCATTGTTTCAAAGGGTTTTATGATATAATCCTCAGCTCCCAGGTTAAGTCCTCTGACACGGTCTGTTAAGGATCCCCTGGCCGTCAGGAAGATAACAGGAATAGCAGCCTGTTTAAAATGCTCCAGCAGACTGAAGCCATCCTGTCCGGGCAGCATGACATCCAGAAGGCACAGATCAAAGGTTTCCTTCTTGATCATCTCAAGGGCGGTATTACCGTCATAACAGGGAACACCGGTATGCCCTACCAAGGTAAGATTCATGAGGATTAAATCACTGATTGCTTCTTCATCCTCAACAATAAGAATATGTGCCATAGTGGCTCCTTTCAATCTGGAAAAATGAGTATGTTTTTTATTATAGCATATCAATAAAAATAACATCAATATTATTGTTTTGAAGAGACAATACATAATAAAATATTAATTTTCCTAAACTTTATAAGATAGTGTATAAAAAGGATATATTTGACATTAATTTGCAAAAGTGCTATCATAATAACAATAATTTACATATAGGAGAATTTTTATGAATAATATAACCAGGGTATTTATTAGCTACAGTTGGGATAATGAAGCTCATGAGATGTGGGTTATGGCATTTGCAAATGAACTTAGAAAAAATGGAATAGATGCTGTTATTGACAAATTTATTACTCAAAAGGGTACAACAAATATTAATCAATTAATGATTAATAATATAAAAGACAGTGATTTTACAGTAATCATTATTACTAATAACTATATAAAAAAAGCAGAAGGTTATCTTGGTGGAGTTGGTGCAGAAACAAAATTGTTAATAAATGTAATTGAAGAGAATCCTAGTAAAGTAATACCAGTATTGAGATTCCCTGAAAGCGAGGAAAAAAAGCTTCCTTTCTACTTGAAGGGTTACACATATATTGATTTCTCAGATGATGATAAGCGAAATGAAAAATTCAAAGAATTATTATATAAACTACAAAAGGTTGATCGATATGAATTGGAACAATTGGGGGACCCGGTAAAGCTTGATTCCGTAAAAGTAACATTTGAAAATTATGATAAATCTATTACACTATCAGGTAATAAAGTCTCAAATACCAGAAAAATTGATATTAATAAAAAGATAAATCAAAAAAGAGAGGTAATTAAAGAAACAGATTTAGATGATTTTAAAAAGGATATGGAAATACATCATCTGGATAAAAGAGTTCGTAAATCAATTGATGAATTAGGCATCGATTTAGCTATAGAACGATATTCATTATTTTTTGAAAACATTTGTGAATTACCGGATTGTCTATGTAATAGTGGCACTAAGTTTTTCCGGAATCTAACAGATGTTATTATTAAAGACAGATCGGAATTATCTTTTTTAATAAATGGAAATATAGGCAGTGGAAAAAGTGCATTTTTATCAATATTATATTATGCACTTAAAAAATACGGGGAAAGCAGGTCAATCATATATATAAATCTACATTCCTATGAGAGATTGGATTCTTATTCAAAAGCTCAAAAGAAATTCAAGGAGGATACTCACCTAATCGATCATTTTATAAAAGATAAAAGTTTTCCTCTTGTTTTATTGATAGATGGATTAAATGATTTTAATCGAAAAATGCAAATTAGCAGTAAGAAATGGCTAGATGATATGTTCAAAACCACAAATGGTATGAATAAGAGAATTGTAGCCATAGGAACCTGGGATGATATTACCCCAAATGATAAAATGAAAGCTATTATAAATGGAATACTCCCAAAGTATATAATATACATTAAAAAATTTCCCAAATATAAAAATTATTTGGAATTATTTTCACAAACACAAACGGCTGATCTTCAGATTACTAAAGAATTAACTATGCACTTAAAAAAGCATTTGGACGAATGGCAAGTGGCTGCAGTAGATTTTAGATTTCTTTGTATGTTAATGGACTCTAAAGACGACATAAGCAGATTGGATTGTTTCAGCGACTTTCTAAAATATTACTGCACTGATAGAGTGAAATTTGAAATACTGATTAGCTTGGCAAAAAAAGTATTTCTTAATCCGAATATTGAAATTATAGATAACAATAGCTTATTAACCCGACATATTTATATAAAAGAATTCCTTGTAGGATATTGCCTTTATTATGAATTAATAAACGGTTTAAATTTACAGGATGGAAATCTTTTGGAATGCAAAATTATTTTCTCAGAAAATACAAATAAAATTACAAAAGAATTATTGTCTTCTGCCTTACTCAATGAATCACAAAAGATATTTACCAACATGAAACTATGGCTGGCAGATGATAAAATAACAATAGAAATACGCATGCAGTTATGTTATCTTTTAGCTCGGGTATTTGATAAGAAAATCTCACGTGACATTATATATCAGCTTCTTATCAGTCAGTGGGAATTATCTGTAAAAGCAGAGATTGATATAAAGGAAAAGATATTACTTCAGCGTACGATTGCTTGTAGTTTGGCTATCATAGGATTTTCTGATAAGTTAAAGATATTTATTGAGAATTTATTATCTGAAGATATGTATCGGGATATTAATTCGAAGTTTTATTGTAATTATTATGCATATTCCCATAATAGTACAAGCTTATCAGAAATATTCTCTATCGAATTAATAACAAGCACTACGAATGAAACACTAAAAAGGTTATATGGTAATATTAAACGGGCTATCAACAGTAAAAAATATGATAAATACGATCTTATAGTTCTGGATATAGCAACATATTTTACTTTAATTCAACTTAGGTGTAATCAGGACTGTGAACTTGAAATCTATGAAGATAATATTGAAGATTCAAAAGAATTATTAAAAGAATTATTTGAACATAAAGAGGCTGCTGATATTATAATGAAAGTAGATCCACTAAAGCAATATTTACATTTGATTGATTTCTATTGGGATTTGAAAACTCCGATTGGAATTTTGGAAGAAGTGTATAATTTAAAGAGTTATAAACGGGCGGGCTGGGTAGAGCGTAAATTGGATTCGTGTGAATCTATTATGGATCATATATGCGCATTATATTATTTGGGTTTATTTTTACTCCCGAAAGATCTGCCAAATGAATATAAAGAAACTTGTAAAGGTTATGATAAAGATGAGATATTAAAAACAATAATGTTACATGATATCGGTGAAGCAAGATTTGGGGATATTGCATCTACAAAAAAGAATGATATTGACAGACACAGGGAACAAAAACTTGCATTTGCCATGCTATCATGTGGCGCTTATCCAGAATTAGCAAATTTGCGTGACAGTAAAAAACTACTTTCAGATTTCTATAACAAAAGTTCAATTAACGGAAAAATAGCCTATGAATTAGATAAAATTGAAAACCTAATTCAAATTTATATTTATGAGAAATCGGGAGTGATATTCGATAATTCAATCTCATGGAAAATGGAGTTAAGAGAACGTGTAATAACTGATTTAGGTATTGAAATATTAAAAAAGATAGATCATTACTTTTCTGCTGATAATACATAAACATAAAAAACAGCCTGTAATCAGGTTGTTTTTTATATGAAGTATAATGCTTTGATGCTGTTTCTAGACAAAATTATATAATATTAAGTGTTGAACATATGTTCTAAATAGTGTATAATGAATAGGATGAAGTAGCCTGTAAAACCATATTTATGGACATTGCAGAATAAGCTGGTTCAGAAGTTCTATCTGAGAATACTATGAATGGAAATAGAATAAATAAGGTTATTCGGCAACAAAATATACCAGGATAAGGAGCATTCCTATGCACCGCTTTTATGTAAATCAGGATCAGATCAGGGACGATGTTGTTACAATTCTCGGATCCGATGTCAACCATATGAAAAACGTTCTGCGGATGAAGCAGGGCGATACAATCGTAATTTGTAATGGACAAGGAAAAGATTGTTATTGTATAATTAATAGGGTGTCCGATACGGAGATTTTGGCTGGAATTACGTCCATACAGGATACCGGAACAGAGCTGCCTGCAAGGATTACGTTATTTCAGGGACTGCCGAAGAAGGACAAGCTGGAGCTGATCATCCAGAAGGCTGTAGAGCTCGGTGTATCAGAGATTATTCCGGTTATGACTGCAAGATGCGTGGTCAAGCTGGAGGATAAGAAGAAGGAAGAGAAGAAGCTGGAACGGTGGCAGGCGATAGCAGAAAGCGCTGCCAAGCAATCGGGAAGGGGATATATTCCGAGGGTACTGCCGGTGCTAAACTATAAGGATGCGGTGATAAAGGCTTCCGGTATGGATACCGCCGTGATACCCTATGAGAATGCTTCCGGGATACAGTTGACCAAGGATATCATAGGAGGCCTTCAGAAAGGCTCTTCCATCGGAATACTGATCGGGCCTGAGGGGGGCTTTGAAGAGTCTGAGATCGAGTTGGCAAGTAAGAATAAGATTACACCGATTACCTTAGGAAGAAGAATACTTAGGACCGAGACAGCCGGTTTTGCACTGCTGTCCATGATGATGCTTTCTTTAGAAGAATAACTGTGTTTCATATGCCATATCATGATAGATAGCGTCTCTGGAATAATAAATGGTTTCATAGGGAGGTAAGCAAACGATGGAGATACAACTTTGGAGAGAAATCATGGATCCATATGCTTTGGCAGTCGACGAGCTGATTGTCAAGTTCAACCACATCATCGAAGAGTATAAGCATGTAGGTGCCTATTCCCCGATAGAACAGGTATCAGGCAGGGTTAAGACTATTTCCAGTATTCTGGAGAAGGCTCAGAAGAAGGAATTAGATCTGAAGGATTTTGAAGATAAGATAGAAGATATCGCCGGTATCCGTATTATCTGTCAGTTTGTTGAAGATATCTATAAGGTGGTAGATATCATCAAGAAGCGGTCCGATATGAGGATCAAGAGTGAGAAGGACTATATCGATCATGCGAAAGAGAGCGGCTACCGTTCCTATCATATCATAGTATATTATAATGTGGAGACCTTGAAGGGAGCCAAGGAGCTGCAGGTGGAGATTCAGATCCGCACACTGGCCATGAATTTCTGGGCTACAATCGAGCATTCCCTCAGGTATAAGTATAAGCAGCACATGCCGGAGCATATCAGGGAGAGGCTTTCCTCCGCAGCGGAAGCAATTTTAATCCTGGACCGTGAAATGAGTGTTGTTCGGGATGAGATCATGGATGCACAGAATTCCTTTACGATTAAGGCAAATATCGTGGCAGACATCCTGACGAACATACAGAATCTCTATAAAGTAGCGAATAAGCAAGAGGTAATTAAGATACAGGATGAATTTTTCCGGATCTATCAGGTTGGTGACCGAACGGAATTAGAGAGATTTAGTAAGGATCTGGATATGATCTCGCAGAGATACCGGGCACAGAGCTTACGATAACATACAGACTTAGCATACTGCAGGCAGAATAAGTCATACACATGCAGTTCCGGTTAACTTCAATTAGTTCCGGCGAATTACAGGAAGACGGAGTGATTTCATGAATTTACCTAAGTTATTTGAGGACAGGATGAGAAGGCTTTTGGGGGAAGAATATGAGGAGTATTTACGGTGCTATTCCAAGCCGCATTACGGTGGGATACGGGTAAATACCCTGAAGCTGTCCCCGGAGGAATTCGAGAAGCTCTGTCCTTTTCCTATACAGAGAATTCCCTGGGTGGCAAATGGTTATTATTATGACACGCAGGAGCAACCGGCGAGACATCCATATTATTATGCCGGATTATACTATATTCAGGAACCCAGTGCGATGACACCGGCAAGCTTACTTCCGATTCGTAAGGGGGATAAGGTTCTGGACATCTGTGCCGCTCCCGGAGGGAAAAGTACCGAGCTTGGAGCCAAGCTATCTGGAGATGGGCTGTTAGTATCCAATGATATCAGTAATTCCAGAGCGAAGGCACTGCTTAAGAATATTGAGCTGTTTGGGATCCGGAATGCCCTGGTGCTATCCGAGGCACCGAATAAGCTGTATGATTATTTTCCGGAGTATTTTGATAAGATATTAATTGATGCTCCCTGTTCCGGAGAAGGAATGTTCCGTAAATCCCCGGCGATCATGAAGAATTGGGAGCAGTACGGAGTGGAGTATTATAACAAGCTGCAGAAGGAAATCATTATTTTTGCGGCGAAGATGTTAAAGCCCGGCGGAATGATGCTGTATTCCACCTGCACCTTCTCACCGGAGGAGAATGAGGGCACGATTGCTTATCTTCTGGAGCAATTTCCGGAATTCCATGTGGTGAATGCCATTCCTTCCGAGGAGGAGCAGAAGAGACTTGGCATCTCCTATGAAGGCTTTGATTTCGGTAAGCCGGATTGGGTCGAGGGCTTGCCTGCGGACGCGCCATACCGGGAGGAGCTTAAAGCTTGTATCCGTCTCTGGCCTCATAAGATTAACGGTGAGGGACATTTTATTACGCTGTTACAAAAAGGAGATCCGAAAGGCCGATCCGAAGATAATTATTCTAGTGTTCCGTCAGGGAAGGTTCCTCTGAAAGGACTGAAAAGTATCTCTGAGGAAGCGAAAGAATTTTTCCGTGAGATAAAGCTTGTTGGACTTCCAGAGGAGAGCTTCTATGAACGCCTGGAGGTACGGGAGGATAAAATCTATCTGATGCCTGAAGGTTTACCCGATACGAAGGGCTTAAGGATCCTTCGGCAGGGCTTATTACTGGGAGAGATGAAAAAGCAGAGATTTGAGCCGGCTCAGGCGCTTGCCAGTGCCCTTAGTACCTCGGAGTATGACAAGCAGCTTCTACTGTCCGGTAACTCACCGAAGGCAGTTCGTTATCTGAAATGTGAAGCGATCGAGCCGGAGGGCAAGATAGAAGATGGCTGGCAGCTGGTCTGCGCGGACGGATATCCGATGGGCTGGGGGAAAACGGCGAAGGGAAGCTTTAAGAACAAATACCTCCCCGGCTGGAGATGGATGTAGCGGACAATTGTTATATTAATCGAAGTGATTTTTATGTTTGAAGCAATCTTATGATTGAAGCAAACTTATGATTGAAGAGATGTAGATTTGTAAGGAGCATAGAACATGGCGGAGCAGTTAAGGCTGGATAAATATCTGGCTGATATGGGCATCGGTACCCGGAGTGAGATTAAGGATTGGATCCGTAAGGGAAGGGTACGCATTAATGAGGAGATTTGCAAAAAACCTGAGACGAAGGTGGATATTAACCGTGACGAGGTGTATTTTGACCAGTCGAAGGTAAGCTATAGGCGCTTTCTCTATCTGATGCTTCATAAGCCGGCAGGAGTTGTCTCTGCCACAACAGATAATGTTAGTAGAACGGTTCTGGATCTGATATGTGATACCCAGGGCAAGGAGCTGTTTCCGGTAGGACGGCTGGATAAGGATACGGAAGGGCTGTTGATCCTAACGAATGACGGTGATTTGGCGCATCGGCTCCTATCCCCCCGAAAGCATGTGGACAAGGTCTATTATGCAAGGGTGTCCGGTTTGGTAACAGCGGAGGATCAGGAAGCCTTCCTTCAGGGTGTACGAATCGAAGAGGACTATATCACGTTGCCCGCAAAGCTTCATATATTATTTTCCGGTGATATCTCCGAGATAGAGCTTACCATTCAGGAGGGTAAATTCCATCAGGTGAAGCGGATGTTCGAGGCGGTCGGGAAGGAAGTAATCTATCTGAAACGTCTCTCCATGGGAGGGTTATCCCTGGATCCGTCCCTGGCACCGGGAGAATATCGGGAGCTTACAGAAGAAGAGATTACCTATCTGAACAGTATACGATAGAACGGCCAGACCCATGGATAATCAGAATAATTAAAAAGATAACGATAGAATGAATTGTAGTTGATGCTTACAATTGATGATTACATTAGTGTAGAACTAAGGAGACGGATAGGATGGTGGCAGATATGCTAAAGGATGTTGGTGCGGTGATTTTTGACTTAGATGGTACCTTGGTTGATTCCATGTGGATGTGGAAGAGTATCGACATCGAATATCTCGGACGTTATGGAATACAGTTTCCTTTGGATCTGCAGCGTTCCATCGAAGGAATGAGTTTTTCAGAAACCGCGGTTTATTTTAAAAAAAGATTTGATTTACCGGACAGCCTGGACCAGATCAAGAGTGACTGGAATGCGATGGCCTGGGAGAAATATCTGAACGAGGTTCCGGTTAAGGAGGGTGCAAGGGAGCTGCTCGAGCATCTGCAGAGAAATCAGATCCCTGCCGGCATCGCAACCAGTAATTCTAAGGAGCTGGTGGAACTGATTATCGAAAAACACAAGCTTGGTGGGTATTTTACCTCCATCCGTACCTCCTGTGAGGTATCGAAGGGAAAACCCTCCCCGGATATCTATCTGCTTGTTGCTAAGGATCTTCAGGTGGAGCCCTCCGGATGTCTGGTATTTGAGGATGTACCTCAGGGAATTATGGCCGGCAAGAATGCAGGGATGAAGGTCTGTGCAGTCTATGATGAATTCTCCGAGGAGGATAATGAAGTAAAGAAACGGATGGCAGATTATTATGTTCGTTCCTTAAGTGAGGTTCTGATACAATGAAAAACTTTTATGTACAACAAAACGAAGCAGGCCAGAGACTGGATAAGCTGCTGGCAAAGCTTTTG
Source organism: Bacillota bacterium (assembly GCA_023415595.1). GTDB lineage: Bacteria > Bacillota > Clostridia > Lachnospirales > Lachnospiraceae > Mobilitalea. The sequence continues at coordinate 3,770 of JAEZJW010000205.1, read as the reverse complement.
AATAAGGCTCCGAAGAGCTTTTTGTATAAAATGCTCCGTAAGAAGAATATCGTGCTGAATGGCAAGAAGGCGGACGGTTCGGAGAAGCTGGCTTTGGAGGACAGAATCACATTATTTCTGTCCGATGAGACGATTGCTGAATTCTCGGAACAGGCTGAGGCCGTGATAGTGAAGAAGGATCTGGATATCGTCTATGAGGATTCCCATCTTCTTGTCGTGAATAAACCCATTGGTGAATTGTCCCAGAAGGCGGAGAAAGAGGATGTTTCCATGGTGGAGTACATCATTTCTTATCTGCTCACCTCACAACAGCTTACAAGGGAGCAGATGGCGAGCTTCAAGCCGGGGATCTGTAACCGTCTGGACCGAAATACCAGCGGACTTTTGATTGCCGGGAAATCCCTCCCCGGACTGCAGGAGATGGCAGATATTCTGAAGGACCGTTCCCTGGGGAAGTATTACCTCTGTATCGTGAAGGGTAACCTGGAAGAGAAGAGACGGGTGGAGGGCTTCCTAAGTAAGGATGAGATTATGAATAAGGTAACCATCCATCCTGCTCAGACAGGGGATGCAGAATACATCTGTACCGAATATGAGCCGATCTGCTCTATTCCCGGAAATTCCGGATCTCCTAAGGGACCTGCTGCAAGACAACTGAAGCAGGATACTGCCGAAGTACGGAATAACCTCGGCAAGGAAACGGAAGAAGGGGTAAGAGGATCCTTTACGCTGCTTCAGGTGAAGCTGATTACCGGACGTTCCCATCAGATCAGAGCCCATTTAGCAAGCCTTGGTCATCCGCTGATCGGTGATTATAAATACGGAGACCAGAAAACGAATCACTATTTTAAGACGAAGTACGGTTTAACTCATCAGCTGCTTCATTCATACCGTATGGTATTTCCTGAGCTTAAGGGTGAATTATCCTATCTGTCTGGGAAGGAACTGAAGGCTGAGCCACCGGAGATATTCTTAAGAATTCAGAAGGATTTATTCGGGAAGCAGTGAAATATACGTAATAGTGCACTTCGTACAGTGTAGCATATTCCGATACTAGTATTATATTTAACATCTATGAATAGGAGGCGTTCCTATGCCATCTTGGAATTCCAGAGGCTTGCGTGGCTCACTGCTGGAGGAAATGATCAATTTCACGAACACAAAATACCGTGAGAAGAGGCTGGCTTTGATCCAGAAGGTTCCCACACCGATCACACCGATTGATATCGACAAGGACAGCAGACATATTACCCTGGCTTACTTCGAACAGAAGAGTACGGTCGATTATATCGGAGTCGTACAGGGGATTCCGGTCTGTTTTGATGCGAAGGAGTGTGCGGTGGATACCTTTAGTATGAGTAATGTCCACGAGCATCAGATCGAATTTATGAAAGAGTTTGAGGAGCAGAATGGAATTGCGTTCCTGCTGATCTATTTTAAGAAGAAGGATATCTATTATTACCTTACCTTCGAGCGGTTACTGGAATTCTGGGAGCGTGCAGGTAACGGAGGAAGGAAAAGCTTCCGTTTTGACGAGCTGGATCAGTCTTATCAGATTCCGATACAACAGGGAGTGTGTGTTCACTATCTGGAGCTGTTAAATCAGGATCTGGAGCGGAGAGAACACGAGAATACATAGTAGGATGGCATGCAGCAGCTATTGCAGCATGCTTTCTTTTCAAATAAACGGAATTCACATTGGAATTGCCCATAAAAGAATTAGTGGCATTATATTCACAACGCTTAAAACAGTTCAGTTAACTGCATATTATATTATAATTTCAAAAAGGATTTTAATTGACAACACAAAAATAATAAACTATAATTGCAATAATATTAGCGTAGTAGCGAATTATCACGTTACAATACGAAAGTGAAAATGCTGATGAAAGCATTAAATATGCAGGAAGCTTCCTGTAAACTAAAAATCGCTGATAGGGTTTAACATAGAACGTTAGGAAAGGCTTGGTGTTTATTATGAAGGAAAAATTACTACATACGCCCGAGGGAGTCAGAGACATCTATAATACGGAATGTGAGATTAAGCTGATGCTGCAGCATAAGCTCCATCATGTCCTCGAGCATTATGGCTTCCGGGATATTCAGACCCCAAGCTTTGAATTTTTTGATATCTTCAGCCAGGAGCGGGGTACGGTCGCTTCGAAGGATATGTATAAGCTGTTTGACCGGGAAGGGAATACCCTGGTATTACGGCCTGATATCACCCCTTCCGTCGCCCGCTGCGTGGCAAAGTATTATAAGGAGGAGCAGCTGCCGGTACGCTTATGTTACATCGGCAATACCTTCATTAATAATGTCGGTTATCAGGGAAAATTAAAGGAAGCGACCCAGCTGGGTGCGGAGTTGATTAATGATGACAGCACCGATGCGGATGCTGAGATGCTGGCATTGACCATTGAGTGCCTCCTGCAATCAGGATTAAAGGAGTTTCAGCTGGAGATCGGAGATGCAGACTTCTTCCGGGCTTTGGTGGAGGAAGCCGGCTTCCTGGACGAGGACGAGATCACGAATTTACGAATCCTGATCGAGAATAAGAATATGTTCGGTGTGGAAGAGGTCGTAATGAGTAAGGAGATGAAGGAAGAGCTGAAGCAGATCTTCCTGAAGCTTCCCGAGCTGTTCGGGACTTTGGACATCCTGATCTATGCGAAGAAACTGACTGCGAATACCCGGGCGCTTAAGGCAATCGAACGTTTAGAACACCTATATGAGATCATGACGGATTATGGCTTTGAGAAATACATCTCCTTTGATCTGGGCATGCTCAGCAAATATAATTATTATACAGGTATCATTTTTAAGGCATATACCTACGGGACGGGGGATGCAATTGCAACCGGAGGCCGATATGACAATCTGGTCGGACAATTCGGGAAGGAAGCACCTGCGATTGGCCTGGCCATCGTGATCGATCAGCTGATGCTGGCATTATCCCGACAGAAGCTGTTGCCGGTACCCGAGGCACATGATACCTTGATTCTATATACCAGAGATTATCGGAAACAGGCAATTGCTTTAGCAGGGCATTTCCGTAAGGACGGGATCAATACTATTCTACAATTGTCGAAAGGTGACAACGATGTGGAATACTACCTCGAATATACGAAGCGGATGAGTATCGGAGGTATCCTGTATCTAGATAACGCCACAGAGATCAAGGTTGTGGATGCAGCTACCGGAAGTATCCAGAGAGCAGAGCTGAATGGCTTCCTGCAATAACTTAGGAAAGAAACGTTGAGTAAACTCTTTGGCAGAATGGAGGATTCTATATGAGATATATTACCTTTGCCCTTGCGAAGGGCAGATTGGCATTGAATACCCTGGAGGTTCTGGAGAAGATCGGAATCCATTGTGAAGAGCTTAAGGATAAGGCCTCCAGGAAATTAATCTTCGTGAATGAAGAGCTGAAGCTGAAATTCTTCCTGGCGAAGGCAAGTGATGTACCGACCTATGTGGAATACGGCGCAGCCGACATCGGTGTGGTCGGAAAGGATACCATTCTGGAAGAGGGCAGGAAGATGTATGAGGTGGTGGATCTGGGGCTCGGGAAATGCAGAATGTGCGTAGCCGGCCCGGAAGCCGCCAGGGATAAGCTCTTACATGGGGAGCTGATCCGTGTGGCCACCAAGTATCCGAATATCGCCAAGGATTATTTCTATAATAAGAAGCATCAGACTGTGGAGATCATCAAGCTGAACGGCTCCATTGAACTGGCTCCGATTGTCGGCTTATCCGAGGTTATCGTGGAT
>JAEZJW010000194.1 GCA_023415595.1 Bacillota bacterium | reverse complement strand
CGTCTATTACTTTTTTCACCTGTTTGTAAACAGCCTCATAAGAAGGATGCTCACCGCTAAAAGCCGCAGTACTTCTTGTCCAATTGAGCGGCTCATGATTCACAGAAAAATCAAGTACACTGTTCGGAACTCCTTTATAACGCTCAGCTAAGAACTCCCACATTGCAGCGGTTTGCTCCTGATGCTTCTCATTCGTATAAATGTCCAGATCTACCTTATATTCATTCTTCTCTGTATTCCACTCTGTTTCCCATCCCGGATAGTCCGGAATCTGAAAATCAATATGTACATTATATTTCATTCCCCAGCTAACCAGCTGATCGAGTTTATTTAATGCTGAAAGATCGACCTTGGTAATATCACCATTAAACATTAATCGATATTCCATCATTACTCGCAGATAATTAAAACCCCACTCAGAAAACGTGCGAATATCCTCCTCATTCCAGTCGATCCTTTCTCCTACGGATAAACCGTAACAGCCGGGGCCACGGTATTTGGGCAACTTCTGTGCGGTTGGCTGAGGTAGTTTTTTAGCTTTTGCAATCAGATGATCCGTAATTATGTCCTTATTATAGGTGCCGGCTTGTGATAATAAAACCATACCGGATTTTGCAGGCTTGGACTCCACAAGTCGGATCACCGCAAGCAGAGCTTCCTTATAGCTAAGCTTATCATCTGGACGCATGGAATTCTTGGCTTCGTCGTAATCAAAAATCGTCTTACCACTGACCAGAGACATCCTGCCCATGGAATAGAAGTAGGCTGCTGCGTCATATTGAAAGTCCGAACCCCCAACTGTTATATGCTCCAGTCCGTTAAAGAATTTAGTATCTAAAACACAATCGTCCCAAGGCTCTCCTATCTTATTATGGATACTGATCCAGTCAGTGTTCCAATCCAGATACTCACCGCCAATGGTCTGTGCCGCTTTAAGAACTGCTATCATACCGTTGTAACGTGTTATAGTCCTGCTGGATTTTCTAGCCTCGGGCAGCTTTGTTTTCCAGCTTTTGAGCTTTGAGGAATCAACCAACTCCACAGCACGGTCGAGCATTTTAAATAGTTGCTGGTAGGTGATGGACTGATCTTTCGCAGGTAACTTGCCGATGCCCTGCTTCTCTGCCCGGGCAAGCTCCTCCGGGATACCCTGCTTACTCTCATCATACCACAGATCGGTCCAGATATATGCCGCATCTAGCACTTTATCGTGTGTATAGGAAAAATTCATTGCTTTGGCAATATCATGGATTTTAATGTACTTTTCGTTATTCATAATAACGGATGCTGCAATTACGGTTTTACGGTCAAGCATTTTGCTATCAAACGGTTTACTGCTGCCGCTCAACACCTGCTCTATTACCTGTGATTTAAAATAGTATTCTCCGTTTATCAGATAACCCTCAATGTTGGACACTCTACCATCTACTACGACACGGGGCTTAACAGGATCTGCTGCTACAACCTTCAGTGTCAGAATAACCGGCTTTGGATAGCCCTTTACCGTTCCCTTATATTCATAGGTTCCCGTGTTTGTTGTTTTAGCCTTTTCCGGCTTCCACGTAACTGCAGTTTTCTGTATTTTATTATTACTCATTGTGGCATCAACCGTTGTAGGTAAGGAGTAGCTCTGATTGACACATACAGTTGCATTGATATTCTTTACTGCACTGATTTTTACAGCAGCTGCATAGATATTACCAGGATAGCTAAGAGAAGTTAAGATAGAAATAATAAGGATAAATGCTATTAATTTATTTTTTCTCATCATTTATACACCTCATCAGACTTATTATATTAATATTACAGCACTGAAGAGTACCCTTGTCAATTATTTTACTAAATTTCTCCACATATCAACTACCGGCTTCACTAAAACAGACAATTAAGCTCACACTTGTGTGAGCTTAATTGTATTAACCGGCAGCCATTTTTATGAAAGATAAGACTATTTCTTCATAACCGGAATCCAAATCTCTCCGAAGACATTATCATGACTGGCTAACCCATAGTACATCTCGAATTGTACACCCTTCACCAATTCATATCCAGAGGTAGGAAACCACTCGGTCCAGATTCGTCTCCACATGTCCTGCATTTCATAGTTGGGTACATCAAAGACAGCCCATGTGGCCGCAGGAACATCAAGTACCGTAAATTTATCCGGTACAGTAAGGCCTTTGGGTAAGAACTGGCAAAGCATGTACTTAAATGTGTTTTCTGAATGGTCGTACAACGCTGAGATTGTGTGATTATCAGTGAAACGTCCTAAAAGTTCGTTGATCTCGTCCGGCACTAAGTCTTCATCACACTTTCTGAAAAACTGCGGAACCTGTTCAAACGCTGTCTCCTGATTAGTGCTAATGTCCGTGTAAACGCCGAAGACACGAAAAACCTCCCGCTGTGTAATGCGATACTTCATCTCTACATCTCCTTTAATTGTGATAGAGAAGGTCATCTTGGGATAGGCTTTAAGAGAAACTCCGATAGCGCGCGCTGATACCGGCATGACGCCGTGTAGCTTTTTGAACGCTCGGCTGAATGCTTCCGGCGACTCATATCCGTATTTCAATGCCGCATCGATAACCTTACAATTTCCATCCAGCAACTCGAAAGCCGCTAATGTCAGCCTTCTGCGCCGGATATACTCCGACAGCGGTACTCCAGCGATGTATGAAAACATCCGCTGAAAGTGATAGGTCGAACAACAGGCGATTTGTGCGGTGCGATCATAGGAGATTTCTTCTGTCAGATGTGTTTCGATATATTCTATTGCCGCGTTCATATGATCAAGCCAATCCATTAGATCCCCTCCCTTCAGGATTCATACTATCACAATGAAGATATTGTTACCTTGCTTTTCATGCACGAATATATCATGCATCAAATTACAGTCTATGCAATTTCAATCATATTTTCAAGAATTATATTTCTATATTTCAATGCTTGCAGCCATCCATATACATACGCAAAAGCTTCATATGGATTTATATCCCATTAATTGTTGATTTTGAACACTTCTTTGTTATAATTAATATATTAAACATATCATCGGGGAGGGTTCTATGAAAATACTTTTCAAAACAAAAATATTATCATTATTCATGGTTATATCAATCGTATTCAACTTATTCCCATCCACAACGTTTGCCGCTGCCATAAAAACGTACCGTGATCCCGAATTGGCACGGGCCGTAACACTGGGTATCGGAGCTTACGGTAAAAATAAAGCCATTACCTATAAACAATTCTTTCAAATGCTGGATCGTGTCGTAAAGAAGGCTAATCCCGATGCTTTGGCGAAATGGCAAAAAAAATATCCCAAAGCAAGGCTTTCAACTAATACGATGCGCCGGGAAGATGGCATGCTGGCGGTATACTTTGCAGCAGAAGCCTTGGGAAGTGATTATAGTAAGACCAATGCTCCATGGTGGAATATAAATGAGAAGCTGGGAGATTCGGGCTGGGAAGGCTTCACAGGAGATTATCCTTTGTTTCCTGGCTGGGATAAGCCTTCCGTATTAATAAGTGAGTTCGATGGGGGCATTCAAACCTATAAATGGGATAATTATCTGACCTCAGCTTATTTCTATTCCATGGGAAGGGTTTCACGATACAGTGATGAGCTGATTTTTGATTATGATTCCAAGAAAAACTCCATGCGTCCGGGTGACCCGTTTCTATATGAGGAAGCGTTACTTGCAGCTCTCAGACTATTTGATTCCTCCCATATTATGATTAAAGCGGATACTGCGAAAT